>NZ_KB903174.1:0-24752 GCF_000379565.1 Cupriavidus sp. UYPR2.512
CGAGCCTGCTACGCCATGTGAGTCAGGGACAGTGCCTGCGTTAACCCACTATTGAACGATCCCCATGCAGGGCGTAGGCCGCCTGCTGCCGACCGTATCGCGGGGACGCCTACGGCTGCTGCGCCGGCTCAAAATGCGCCGACGGTCATTGGACGCTTGCGCGAAGCGCAGCCGAAGGCGTTGATGCGATATCGCTGGAGAGTGCGGGCCACCGCCCGACTTGGGGATCGTTCAAAAGCCGGTTATCTCAGGCACGGGCCCACACTCACATGGCGTTAGCAGGGTCGAACGGGCAACCACGCCCAAACGGCAAGCACCGCCGTCGATACGACCAACGCCGAAGAATGGATTGCCAGCCGCACAGGCGACGCGTTTTTTGGTTACTTTTTGTCGCTCGGACAGAAAGTGACTCGCCGGCTACGCCGGCGAAACAGCCCACGCCCGCCAAGCACGACAAGCAACCGTAATGGCACCAAGCCAAAACACCACTTACACCGTCGCCCCAGTCCCCAAAATCGCCGTAGCCTGACTAGACAACGTCCCCCCATTCCCATGCACCACGGCAACCTCGGCATCCCGCACCTGCCGCTCGCCGCATTCGCCGCGCAGCTGCCGCACCGCCTCGATGGTGATGAACATGCCATACATGCCGGGATGCACGCATGACAGCCCACCACCGTTGGTGTTCACCGGCAGCCGCCCGCCCGGCGCGATCCCACCGCCGCTGACGAACTGGCCGCCCTCGCCCTTGCCGCAGAAACCGAGGTCTTCCAGGAACAGCAGCGTGTTGATGGTGAAAGCATCGTAGAGCTCGGCCACGTCGACATCGGACGGCTTGAGCCCCGCCATGGCGAAGGCGCGCTCGCCGGATTCCCTGGCGGCCGTGACGGTCAGGTCCGGCATGCACGAGATCTGGCGGTGCCACGTGGCGGTGGCATTGCCCAGCACATAGACCGGCGGCTTGGCCAGGTCCTTGGCGCGGTCCGCGCGCACCATCACATAGGCGCCGGCGCCGTCGGTGACCAGGCAGCAGTCACGCACGGACAGCGGGTCGGACACCATGCGCGCATTGAGCACGTCGTCGATGCTGAGCGGGTCGCGCATCATCGCTTCCGGATTAAGCTGCGCCCACTTGCGCGCGGCCACGGCGACCTCGGCCAGGTGCTCGCGCGTGGTGCCGTACTGGTGCATATGGCGCGCCGCGGCGAGTGCGTATGACGTGATCGGCTGCAGCGGGCTGTACGGCTGCTCATACGGCTGCGGGTCCAGCACCGCGCGCACCTTGGAGATGCCGGCGCGGCCGACGGTGGAGGTGCGCTGGTTGCTGCCATAGCAGACCAGCACCGCATCGCACTGGCCCGATTCGAGCGCCATCATCGCCGGCAGCATGTGCGAGACAAAGCTGGAGCCGCCGATCATGGTGCTGTCGACAAATCTGGGCTTGATGCCGAGGTATTCGGCCACCGGCATCACCCACATGCTGGCGCCGACGCTGGCGGTGGCGATGCCGTCGATGTCGCGCATCGACAGGCCCGCATCCCTGACGGCGGCCTTGGCGGCCTCCACCAGGATTTCCATTTCAGTCTTGCCGTGGGCCTCGCCCATGCCCGCCTGGCCGACCCCGACGATGGCGACGCTGCCACGCAAATTGGACAAACTCATGGCCTCAGCCCTCCACCGGATCGAACACGACGAGAGCGGCCTCGCCTTCCTTGCCCTGCGCCACGCGTGCCTGCACGCGCATGCCGATATGCACGCTGGCGGGCGCAATGCCTTCCACGCGGCTCATCATGCGCACGCCCTCATCCAGGTCCACCAGCACCACGTTGTAGTCGCCGCCAGCATCCGGCTTGCGGCGGATCACGCTGGTGGAGTAGACCGTGCCGGTACCCTTGGGCTCGACCCAGGCGAGCGTGTCGCCGCCGCAGTGCGGGCAGATATTGCGCGGGAAAAACACGTGGCGCTTGCAGTCCTGGCAATGCTGGATGCGGAACTGGCCAGCGGCGAGCTGGTCCGCATAAGCCTTGTCCGGACCCACCGCCGCTTCTTGTTGGGGCATGGAGTCTCCTTCACTTTTGATGGTGCCGCCATGGGCTGTCCATGGCACGGCAATGAGCTTGCCGCAGTCTGTGCATTGCAACAATTCACATCTGCCGAAGGCAGGATTTTTGAATGCGGAAAGCGCCGCGCTCAGATCACCAGTTCGATCACAAACGGTCCCTTGCGCGAATTGGCTATGCGGAACAGGTCGGCAAAACTCTCCATGTCCCTGGCCTGCGCGCCCTCCACGCCCATGCCATTGGCCAGCTTGACCCAGTCCAGGTCGGGATTGCCGATGTCCAGAATGTCCAGGGCGGTCTTGCCCGGGTTGGCCCCCACCCCCGCCAGCTCGCCCAGCAGGATGGCGTACTTGCGGTTGGCCAGCAGCACCACGGTGACGTCGAGCCGCTCGCGCGCCATGGTCCACAGCGACTGCAGCGTGTACATGGCCGAGCCATCGGCCTGCAGTGCCACCACGCGCCGGTCCGGCGCCGCCACCGCCGCGCCCACGGCCAGCGGCAGGCCTTCGCCGATGGCGCCGCCGGTCAGCTGCAGCCAGTCGTGCGGGGCTGCATGGACCGTGCCCGGATAGAAGGCGCGGCCGAAGCTGATGCTCTCTTCCACCACGATGGCTTGTTCGGGCAGCAAGGCAGTCAGCGTCCGTGCCACCGCCTCGGACGTGACCGCGCCGCGGGCGGGCTCCACGGATGCGGGCGCTGCGGCAGCCGGCAGTGGCGCGTTGCGTGCGCCCACCTCGTCGGCCAGCCGGGCCAGCGCTTCGGCCAGGTCTTCCTCCGGACGAGCCAGCACATGGATCACGGCATCTTCCGGATACGGGCGCGGCGACTTGCCCGGGTAGGCAAAGAACGTCACCGGCGCCGGTGCGCCGACCAGGATCACGTTGCGGATGCCGGCCAGCTTGTCGCGCGCGACCTCGCCCGAATATGGCACGCGGTCCACCGCCAGGCGGCCGCTGCCGCGCGACACTCGCGCATTGGACATGGGCGAGATCAGGCGGGCGCCGGTCGCTGCGGCAATGCGGTGTGCATCGGCCAGCGGCGTCTCGCGCAGCGCGCTGCCCCCCAGCACAACCAGCGTGGGCTGGCCTGAGCGCAGCACGCGCGCGGCCTGCTGCACGGCATCGGGCGAGACCTTGGGCACCGCCAGCGGCGGCAGCGGCGCGGCTACCACGCCGCCCGCATCCCAGCACACATCGGAAGGCAGGATCAGGCTGGCGACCCCACCCGGCGCGGCGCATGCGGCCTGCACCGCGGACGAGGCATCGGCGCCGACGGACGCAGCCTGCGTGGCCGTGCGCGTCCACACAGAGACCGGACGGGCCCAGCCTTCGGTATCCGCGGTCAGCGGTGCATCCAGGGGCCGGTGGTAGGTCGCCTGGTCGCCGATGATGTTGACCACCGGCGTCTGCGCGCGGCGCGCGTTGTGCAGGTTGGCCAGGCCGTTGGCCAGCCCCGGGCCGCAATGCAGCAGCGTGGCGGCGGGCTTGCCGGCCATGCGCGCATAACCATCGGCCGCGCCGGTGACCACGCCTTCGAACAGGCCCAGCACGCAGCGCATGCCCGGGATGCGGTCCAGCGCCGCGACGAAGTGCATCTCACTGGTGCCCGGGTTGGCAAAGCAGGTGTCCACGCCGTTGGCGAGCAGGGTCTTGACCAGGCTCTCGGCGCCGTTCATCGGTTGGGTAGTTTCCATGTCTCGGGTTCCGCTCAGGTTCTGGGTCAGCAGGTTGGCATTGGTTGCACGGGGGGCATCAGGCCGGACGCGGCCGCCCCGCCAGCAGGTCGAAATCCAGGCAGACAAACTCGGTCGGGAATTCGATGCGTGCGTAGTAGACGATCAGCTCGCCGCTCTCGCCCGGGACACAGGCAAAGCGGCGCAGCTCAGCCACCGGCGCGCCCACGGCAAGCGCCAGCGCGGCGGCGGATTCGGCCCCGGCCGCGACGATCGACAGCCGCTGGCGCGCGGTGCTGACCGACAGGCCGGGGAAGCGGTCCAGCACCGGCACCGAGGCACCCTGGCGGAAGGCCTCGGGCTCGCGCGCAAAGACGCCGGCCTCGATATAGACCTCGCCCACCGCGAACGGCCGCCCTTCCAGCCGGTGCAGCCGGCGCAGGAAGTGGTATTCGGCGGCGCGCTCAGCGGGGCACGGCATGCCGAGATCGGCAGGCAGCGGCACGTTGCCGGCCGACTCGACCATCGCTTCGGTGTCCAGCTGCGCGCCCACCGCCACCGCCTCGTCCCAGCTGGTCGACAGCGACACCTGCCGCCGCGCCTGGCACGGTGCCCTGACGAAAGTGCCGCGCCCGCGCGAGCGCTCCACCAGCCCTTCTTCGTCGAGCATCGACAAGGCATGGTGCATGGTCATGCGCGCCACGCCGTACTGGCGGCACAGTTCCTCCAGCGAGGGAATGCGCTCGCCTTGGCGCCAGGCGCCGCTTTCGATCTGGCGGCGGAAGATGGTGGCCAGCTGCAGGTAGACCGGCTGGCGGCTGCGCGAGAGGAGTTCGCTGGACGTGGTGTCTGCCATGCGGCAAGGGAGGTCGGGAAGCGTCGGTACGGGCGATGCGGAGACCGCCCGGAGGCGGCCTGGCCGGACGACTATATAAAAGTCTATAAACCTAGACTACTCGGGTTAACGCCGATCAATGCCTCTCGGGTTGTGCCAGGCCCACGCGTGCAATCCGGGGCTTTTGTCGCCCAGGTGTCACGCGCCGGAACGTGCCGGAACCCCCACTTCAGCACCCACCTTGCCACTGCCCAAGCGGACAGAATGCCACCATGCCCCAACCTTCCCGGAGGCAGGCGTGGCTGCCGCTTGCAGCCATCTCAAGGAGTCAACTTATGTTGATGCGAGACGTGATCCCCCAAATCCTGAACCGCGGCACGGCTCAACTGGCACCCGACGCGTTCGAGACGGCTTCGCACAAGACCTTCCACCATGCGATCGACATTTATCTCAAGGATTCCAATGCCTTTATGAATACCTACTTCGCCCGCTACTTCGAGTGGCAGGGCATTTGCCGGGAGCGGTGGTTCCATGAATGCATCCACGACAACCTGCTGGCCGCGGGCGGCGTCTTCGTGACCAAGCGCGCGCACCAGGAATATGTCGAGGAGACGTTCCCGTTCCAGCGCGTGGATTGCTACCTGAACACCTTCCAGGTCCGGCAGTGCTCGGCCTACCTGCTGTTCCGCTTCTGCGTGGGCGGCAAGCCGGTGTCGCCGGGCTACCAGCAGATCGTCTTCGCCGACCGGCAAAAGCGCATCACGCGCTTTCCGGCGGGCATCATCGAACGGGTCAGGGAATATGAACTGGCGCTGCCGGCACTGGCCAGCTGAGCCAGGCGCGGCTGACCCCGTGCGGGTCTGAATCCGGCACCGCCGGCCGTGAGTCAGCCGGCGGTGCCGGTGCGCAGCCGGCTGTCGGCCATGGCGGTGAAGCGCGGCAGCCTGAGGGTAAAGGTGGTATGCACGGCCGGCACCGACTCGCAGTCAATGCGCCCGCCGAAGGTCTCGATCACGCGCCGGCAGAAGGCCAGGCCGAGGCCGGCACCGGTGCCATGCGCCTTGGTGGAGAAGAACGGATCGAAGATGCGCGGCATGACGTCGGCCGGAATGCCCGGGCCGGTGTCGCGAAAGCGGATCACGTGGTGCTGGCCCTCGGTCGCGCCGGTGATGTCGATGTGGCCGCCGCCGGCCGCCCGGATCGCATGCAGCGCGTTCTTCAGCAGATTGAACAGCACGTAGACCAGCAGCGTGTCGGAGCCGACAAAGCGCCAGCCCTCGTCGATGCCTCGCACCTGCACGCAGCCGCGCTCCTCGCCCTGGAACGGGTAGCGCTCCAGCGCCGCATGCACGCAGTCGGCAATGCCGTGCGGGGCAAAGCTGCTGCGGTCCAGCCGCTCCAGCGTGACCGAGGCCAGCGCCATGTCGATCACGGTGCTGGTGCCATCGACTTCCCGCGTGATGGCGCCGACCAGGCTCGACGCGCGCTCAAGCTGGCCGGGCCGCATGCGGTCTTCGCACAGGCCCCGCTGTACCGCCAGCTGGTAGCCGTGCAGCACCTGCGGCCAGGTGCGCGCCAGCTCCTGCGCCTGCATGCGGATGGTCGCCAGCGGCGTGCGCACCTCATGCGCCACGGTGGCGGCCAGCGAATACGGATGCATCAGGTCGTAGCGCACCACGCTGACCGCCAGGATGCCCAGGCTTGCCGCCACGAACACCACGCCCGGCGGATAGAAGGCCGCGCCGTAGTTGACGGCGTAGTCCACCGCCGCCAGCGAATAGAGCGCCACCGCCACCAGGCACAGCTTGTAGCGCTTGCGGCGTTCGGCCGTTGCATTGCGCCGCGCCGCCACCAGCAGCCAGGCGCTGCGCAGCGCCACCAGCACCGTCTGCACCAGGTGCAGCGGATGCAGCGGGCCGGCCTTGGGATAGTCGCCGAAGAAATAGCTGTAGTAGCCAGAGACCACCTGGCCGGTGGTCAGCAGCAGCACCGCCAGCACCAGGCTCAGGCAGTAGGAGGCCAGCAGCAACGGCCGCTCCCGGCGGCACTCGGTGACTTCGGCAATGAAGTGGTAGAACGTGGTCGGCAGGAACAGGATGAAGAGGTAGCCGAGCCGGGCCAGCACCAGCGACACATCGGGATGCGAGGCCTGGAACAGGAACACCCACGTGCCCTGCCAGGCGAAGGTGGTCACGCACAGCAGGAAGAATGAAGTGGAGACGCGCGTCACCCCCTTGGTCACCAGCACATAGAGGCCGTAACCGAGGAAGATCGACGAGACGAAGGCGGGCAAGGCTGCGTACATGCGGAGCGCGAAGGCAAGCCGTATGGATGGCGGGATCGGCGACGCGACATGTTATGCCCTGCGCGGGTGGCGCGTGCATCATTCGGTTGCATTCAGAGCTAATCCGCGCTTAATGCTGTGCGATTCAGGCCGGCATACCCCTCGTTCCGGGGGTGCCCGAGGGGTATCGGGTATGCGCCAGACAAAAAACAAGGCGGGGCGCCCGCTGGCGTCCCGCCTTGCCGTGCTGCCGCGCCCTGCTTACCAGCGCGTGTCCCGTTCCCACGCCTTCATTTCTTCCTCGACGCGCTCCTTGGTGTAGCCATAGCGCTCCTGGATGCGGCCGGCAAGCTGGTCACGCTTGCCATTGATCTGCGTGATGTCATCGTCGGTCAGCTTGCCCCACTTCTCCTTGATCTTGCCTTTGGCTTGTTCCCACTTGCCTTCGATCTGGTCCCAGTTCATGTCGTGCTCCTTCGTCCCGTGGCAAGGGGGCGCCAACAGAGGCGTCCCCTTGCGAGTGGTGTGCGGTGAGTGGCCCCCGCCATCAGGCCGGCGGGACCGTGCTGAAGCGGCTTGCTTACTTGCCGTACTTGGCCTTCACGTCGGCCTGGCACTTGTCCTTGGATTCGCCCGACATCGCATCGCAGCGTTCCTTGTCGGCCTTGTAGGCGGCGTCCAGGGTGTCCTTCTTTGCATCGGCGCGGGCTTCCGCCACATCGGCGCGCGAACCGGTTGCCGCGGCCTTGTCGACCTTGGCAGGGATCAGGGCCTTTTCATGTGCGGCCTTGGCGTCCTTCTTGCAGACGTCCTTGTCGTTGCCCTTCTTGTCGTCGCACATTTCCTTGGCTACGTCATAGTCGCGGTCGGCCTTGACCTTCTCCGCCTTGGCCATCGACTTCTGCGTGCCGTCGCGGCGGGCTTCGGCCTGGGCCTTGGCCACATCGCGGTCGCGCTTGGCCTCGGCCTTGCAAACGTCCTTGGCGTTGCCCTTCATGCCATCGCACTTGCCGGTGGCAGCCTTGTAGTCCGCATCAGCCTGCTTCACCGCGGCGTCATAGTCGGCCTTTGTCCCGGTTGCAGCCGTTCCGGCCGTGGTTGCTGGAGCAGTCATCTGCGCCAGGGCAAATCCCGCCGGCGCGGCAACCATCATCGAACACAGTGCTGCGGTCAGCCATTTCTTCAACATGTCGATCTCCTTTCCGGGTGATTGCGTCAGGGTACGCATGAGAGGCCGGCGGCTGTGCCACTGGCCATGCCGTAAGTACAGAGTAGGCTCGGGGGATAATGGGAAGCAGGCGTCCGGCTCCGAAAGGCGCGTCAGACTATTCCGACATTGCGATTCGGGCGAGGCACACGGCGGGGCGTGCAACGGATTGCGGAGGGGACTTGTTGAATGCGCCTTTAGCGAAAAAAACGCCGCCCGGTGTGGGGGCGGCGTCATGCTTGGGGCCTGTCTGCAATGCCACACAGGCCGCGAGGGACATGCCCCCGCGCCCCTGTCATCACCCCGAAATCGACGGCGTCAACCGGCTCTCGTCAGGCGTTTCGCCCTCTTCGTCCGGCCAGTTGCGCCCTACCATCCATTCATACAAGGTAGGCAGCACGATCAGCGTCAGCACGGTCGCGGTGATCAGGCCGCCGATGATGACGATGGCCAGCGGGCGCTGCGTCTCGGAGCCGATGGCGCGCGAGATGGCCATCGGGAACAAACCCAGCATGGCCAGCAGCGCGGTCATCAGCACCGTGCGCAGCCGGTCCATCGAGCCGGTCAGCACGGCCTGGCGCACCGGCATGCCTTCATCGCGCAGCTGGTTGAAGTAGGTCACCATCACCACGCCGTTGAGCACCGCCTGGCCGAACAGCGCGATAAAGCCGATCGCCGCCGACACCGACAGCGGAATGCCGGTCAGGAACAGCGCGAACACGCCGCCGATCAGCGCGAACGGGATGTTCGAGATGATCAGCGTGGCGCTCTTGAACGACTTGAACGCATTGAACAGCAGCAGGAAGATCACCAGCACCGACAGCGGCACCACGATCGAGAGCCGCGCCATGGCGCGCTCCTGGTTCTCGAACTCGCCCGACCAGCTGATCTTGACGTCGTCGGCCTTGACGTTCTTCGCCACCAGCTTCTGCATGTCCTTGACCACGCTGCCCATGTCGCGGTCGTGGATAAAGATGCCGATCGAGGTGGTGCGCTGGCCGTTCTCGCGGCTGATGTTCATCGCGCCGGACGCCGCGCGGAAGGTCACCAGCTGCGACAGCGGCACCTGCGCGCCGTCGGCGGTCTGCATGAAGATATTGGGCAGGTTAGGCAGCGCACGCTCCGACGGCTTCAGGCGCACGGCCACGCTGAAGTGCTTCTCGCCCTCCCAGAGCTCGGTCGCGGCCTTGCCGGCCAGCGCGGTCTCCATCAGGTCCTGCACATCGGCCACGTTGATGCCGTAGCGCGCGGCCTGGGCGCGATCGAACTCCAGCACGTATTGCGGCAGCTCGCCGTCGCGGTCGATAAAGGCGCGCATCACGCCCTTGACTGACTGCACATTGGCCAGGATCTGGTCGGCTACCTTCTTGTTCTGCTCCAGGCTGTCGCTCTGCACCTTGATCACGATCTGGCCCTTGATCTGCGAGATGCTCTCCAGGATGTTGTCGCGCACCGGCTGCGAGAAATTGGGCTCGATGCCGGGGAGCTGGCGCAGGTTCTTGTCGATATCGCCGATGATGGCGCGCTTGTTGAAGCCGTCGCGCCACTGCTTCTCGGGCTTGAGGTCGACCAGGATCTCGACGGTGTTGATCAGCTTGGGATCGGTACCGTCGTCGGGGCGCCCCACCTTCGAGATGGTGGTGTTGACCTCCGGGGTCTTGCGGATCACGCTGCGCAGCAGCCGCGCCTGGTCGCGCGCTTCATCGATCGAGGCCGACGCGGGCAGGTCGAAGCTGACCCACATCGAGCCTTCATCCAGTTCGGGCAGGAACTCGCTGCCAAGGAACTTGCCCACGCCCACGGTCACCACCAGCAGGCCCACCGCCGCGCCCACCACCAGTTTCTTGTGGTCCAGCGCCCAGGCCAGCATCGGCTCATAGAGCCGCTTGCAGTGGCGCACAAGGAAGTTGTCGTCGTGCGCGATATTCTTGGTGAGCAGCAGGTGGCACAGCAGCGGCACCAGCGTCAGCGAGAGGATCAGGGAACCGATCAGCGCGCCCGTCACCGTGTAGGCCATCGGCGCGAAGATCTTGCCCTCGTGCCGCTGCAGCGTGAAGATCGGGATGTGCGCCGCAATGATGATGACCATCGAGAACACGGTCGGACGGCCCACTTCCGTGGTGGCCTGCAGGATGGCAAGCAGGCGCGCCTTGCTGTCCTTGATCTGCTGCTCCTTGAGCTCGCCCAGCCGCTTGAAGATGTTCTCGACCACGATCACCGCGCCGTCGACGATGATACCGAAGTCCATCGCGCCCAGAGACAGCAAGTTGGCCGGAATGCCCACCCAGGTCAGGCCAATGAAGGTCGACAGCAGTGCCAGCGGGATGATCAGCGCCACGATTGCCGCGGCGCGCACGTTGGCCAGGAACAGGTAAAGCACCGCCATCACCAGCAGCGCGCCCTCCACCAGGTTGCCGAACACGGTGTGCAGGGTTTTGTCGATCAGCGTGGAGCGGTCGTAGTAGGGCACGATCTTCACGCCCTTGGGCAGGATCTGGTCGTCCAGCAGGTCGATCCTCTTCTGCAGCGCCTCCAGCACCAGCGAGGGGTTTTCGCCCTTGCGCATCACCACGATGCCCGAGACGATGTCGTCCTCGTCGTCCTGGCCCATCAGGCCTTGCGGCGGCGCGCTGCCGACCCTCACGTCGGCGATGTCCTTGACCAGGATGGGGGTGCCCCGGTTCTCGGCCACCACCACGTTGGCGATATCGGCCGAGGTGCGGAAGCTGCCCAGCGAGCGCAGCAGGAACTGTTGCCTGCCGTGCGCCACGGCGCCGCCGCCGGCGTTGGCGTTGGCGCGCTGCAGCGCGGTGAACAGTTGCGACAGCGAGATCTTGGCATCGCGCATGCGCGCCAGGTTGGGATTGACCTCGTACTGCTTGATGGTGCCGCCGATGGTGACCAGGTCGGCCACGCCCGGCACCTGGCGCAGGTTTTTCTCCACCACCCAGTCCTGCAGCGTGCGCAGCTCTTGCGCGGTATAGCCCTTGCCGGTCAGGCGGAAGCGGTAGATCTCGCCGATCGCGGTGGACAGCGGCGCCAGGTCCGGATGCACGCCGTCGGGCAGGTCCACGCTGCGCAGGCGCTCCAGGATCTGCTGGCGCGCGGTCACGTCGGTGGCACGGTCGTTGAACGTCACCATCATGAACGACAGGCCGAACTGCGTGTGCGAGAACACCCGCACCGCGTTGGGCGTGCCCGCCAGCGCGGTCTCGATCGGGATGGTGACCTGGCGTTCCACCTCTTCGGCGGCGCGGCCCGGGTACAGCGTGATGACGTTGACCTGGATGTCGGACACATCCGGGAAGGCTTCGATCGGCAGGTTCTTGAACGCGGCCAGGCCGCCCCCGACGAAGATAAGCAGGCCCAGCCAGACAAAGAGCTTCTGGTGCAGGGCAAAGCTGACGATGCGTGAAATCATGTGGCGGCCGTCCTCAGCGCTTTTCAGCCGCGCGCGCCGCGTTCACGGCCGTGGCATCGCGCAGGATGTCCTGCAGGTAGAGGTTGCCGTCGGTGATCACGGTCTCGCCGTCCTTCACGCCTTCAAGCAGCTCGGTGGTGCCGGGCAGTGTCACGCCCACGCGCACCAGGCGGCGCTCAAAGGTATTGGCGGCGGTGCGCACGAACACATAGTTGCGGTTGTCGGCCAGGAACACGGCCTTGGACGGCACGGCGATGCCCTTGAACGATGCCGCCGGCAGCTTCGCGGTGACGAACATCTCCGCCTTCAGGCGGCGCTCCGGGTTGGGCACGTTCAGCCGCACCTTGATGCTGCGCGCGGTGGGATCGACATAGTCGGCGATCTTGACCACGGAGCCGGAGAAGGTCTCGCCGGGCCAGGCCGCGGTGGTGAGCTGCACGTCCACGCCCGGCTTGAACAGGCTCAGGTCGGCCTCGCCCGCATCCACCTGCGCCCACAGCGTGGTCGGATCGGTCACCAGGAACAGCGGCGCGGCGGGCGGCTGGTCGGGGCGCAGCTCCATGCCGAGGTTGATGTTGCGCTCGACCACCAGGCCGTCGATCGGGCTGCGCAGGGGAAAGCGCTGGTTGACGGAGCCCGCGCCGCCTGCGGCCGCGCCGTACTGGCCCAGAGCCGCCTGGGTGCGCTGCAGGTCCGCCGCGGCACGCGCGGCGTCGGCCTGCGCCTGCTCCAGTTCCTTCTGCGCGATGATGCCGGCGCCGTACAGCTCGCGCTGGCGTGCCAGCGCCTTGGCAGCGACCGCGCTGTCGGCGGCGGCCTTGCGCGCATCGGCCTGGGCCACGCCGAAATCGGGCGAGGTCAGGCTGGCCAGCGGCTGGCCCGCTTTCACGGTGGCGCCGGGCTGCACCAGGATCTCGGTGACGCGGCCGGCAAACGGTGTCGACACGCGCACGGTCTTGTCCTCGTTCCACACCAGCCGGCCGGGCAGGCTCAGCATGCGCTCGCCGCCGGTCTTGGCGGCTTCGCCGGCGATGCCCGGCAGCGTCTTCACGCTGGCCGGGAACTGGATGGTATTGCCGCTGACCTTGGGATCGTCATCGGGCTTGGGCGCTTCAGACTTGCCGCAGGCGGCCAGCGCCAGGGCGCACAGCGCCACCACGGCGCAGACGGCGGACAGGCTCGCCGGCGCGCCGGCGGAAGAAGGGTTGCAGGACGTACGGCGGAACATGCGTGACAAGTGAGACATGAAGGATGCGCGGGAACTGCGGTTCAGGGACGTGCCTGCGTGGCCACGGGAGCACCCGTGGTGGTAGAGGTCTGCAATGCGGCGCGGTACGCCGACAGCGCCTTGGCATACTCGCCCTGCGCTTCGACGGCATCGAGCCGGGTCTGGCGCAGCGCGCGGCGCGCATCGAGCAGGTCGAGCACGCCGGTGGCGCCCTTGCTGTAGGCGAACTCGGCGCTGTTGGCTACGCTCTCGGCAGCGGGCAGCACGTCGTCGCGCATCTGCCGCAGCGACTGGCGCGCGGTCTCGAGCTGGCTGCGCAGCCGGTCGATCTCGTTGCCGGCCTCCAGCATGACGCGATTGCGGTCGTCCAGCGCGGCGTAATAATCCACTTCTGCCCGGCGCGCTTCGCCGCCATTGCGGTGGCGCACGAACAACGGGATCGACACGAACACGCCGAAGCTGTTGCCGGTGCCATAGGTGTTGGTGGGCGAGGTCGGGTAGTGCTCCGCCTGTGCGCCGACGGTCACGTCGGGCACCCGCCCGGCGCGCGCCAGGTCGCGCGTGGCGGCGGCGGCGGCCAGGCGCGCCTCGGCCGCGGTCACGTCGGGGCGGCGCTGGAGCGTATCCGGGTCGGGCTGCGGCGCGGCGGCATCGAGCGCCGGCCAGTCAGCCACCAGCCGGTTATCGGACAGCGTGCCGGGCACGCCCATCGCCTGCGCCAGCCCGGCCTTGTCGCGGTAATGGTCGGTCATCGCCTGGCGCATATCGTTCTGCGCACGCAGTGCGTCGAGCTGCAGCTTGGTCACGTCGGCGCGGGCCACGTCGCCCGCCTTGAGGCGCGTCTCGCTGGCCTGGCGGGTGCGCTCGTAGAGGCCCAGCGTTTCCCTGAGCACGGCCACGCGTTCCTGGCTGACCAGTGCCTCGAAGAAGGCCTGCTCCACCGTGGCGGTCTGCTGCGCCACGACGGCCTGCACCACCTCGCCGGCGGCGGTGCTGGCCTTGCGCGCGGCGTCCGCGCGCAGGTTGCCCTTGTTGGCGGTCTCGATGACCTGGTCCACGCGCAGCTTGGAGTCCACGGTCTTGCTGCGCAGGTTGCCCGAACCGACGCCGGCATGCGGGTTGATGTTCTCCACGCCCAGGCTCAGCACCGGGTTCGGGCGTTGTGAAGCAATCTGCACATCAGCCTGACTGGCTTCCACACCGCGGCGCGCGGCAATGATGGTGCGGTTGCAGCGCAGCGCGTCCAGGCGCGCCTGGGCCAGGGTCAGCGAGGCGCCCGCCGGCGGCGGTGCGCATGGGCTGGCGGCCTCTGCGGAGTCAGCGGAAGGAAGCGGCTCGGCGGGCCGTTCGGCGGCAAGGCTTGCCGCGGATCCTGCCACGCCCCCCAAAACCAGCAGGGCGCCTACGGCAATACGGGATAAGACAAAAGGCACGGTCGGTCAGGCTCGGTTTGACAACGGTCTGCGGTAAACGACCGTGCCCGCCTAACGGTGCACCGGGGCCCCGAAATTCATTCGGCCCCGATCCCGCAGTGCGGTCGCGCGGCGTGGCTGTCTTGGTGCGCCCTCGCCTGCTGTCCCGATGCATCGAACGCCACCCGGACACGATCTCCCGCCCGCATTCAAACCGAATCGCATTACAAACGGCTTTCATTCGGCTGACAAAAGACTTTAACTGCGTGAAAACCCTAAGCAACCGGAAAAGACGGCAGATGGCACGGGCATTGCCGGCCGCGCCGCCGGAAGCTGCCGCGTGTTTATCCCTTCACGCGGTCGTCCAGCCCGAGACCACGGCCGATGATCTCCTTCATGATCTCGCTGCTGCCGGCATAGATGCGCGAGATGCGCGCGTCGGCATACATGCGGCAGATGCGGTACTCCTCCATGTAGCCGGCGCCGCCGTGCAGTTGCACGCCCTCGTCGACCATGCGCCCCTGCAGTTCAGAGGTCAGCAGCTTGGCCGAGGCCGCCGTCTCC
Organism: Cupriavidus sp. UYPR2.512; assembly: GCF_000379565.1. Classification (NCBI taxonomy): domain Bacteria; kingdom Pseudomonadati; phylum Pseudomonadota; class Betaproteobacteria; order Burkholderiales; family Burkholderiaceae; genus Cupriavidus; species Cupriavidus sp. UYPR2.512. The sequence goes on from NZ_KB903174.1 coordinate 14,684, forward strand.
ACCGTCAACGTGCCGGCGTTGTGCTGCAGCACGCACTGGTCGACGAAGGTCTGGATCGCGTCAAGCTGCGCGCGCAGCTCGGCAAGCTTGAAGCGCGAGTTCTGGAAGGTGCCGATCGGCCGGCCAAAAGCCTTGCGCTCCTTGACGTAATCCAGGGTGATATCAAACGCCACCTGCGCCGACGCCATGTAGCCGCAGGCTCCGATCAGGCGTTCCTCGGCCAGGTGGCGCGTCAGGTAGCGGAAGGCCTGGCCGGGCTCGCCCAGCACGTTGGCCTTGGGTACCTTGACGTTGTCGAAGAACAGCTCGGACGTGTCCTGCGAGTGCAGGCCCATCTTGCGCAGCTTGCGCCCGCGCTCGAAGCCGGGCATGCCGCGCTCGACGATGAAGAGCGTGAGGCCATGGCTGCGCTCGGGGTCGGTGCGGGCGACCACCACCACGCAGTCGGCCAGCTGCCCGTTCGAGATATAGGTCTTGGCGCCATTCAGCACCCAGTGGTCGCCATGGTCCTCGGCGCGGGTGCGGATGCCGGCCAGGTCGGAGCCGGTCTGCGGCTCGGTCATGGCGACGGCGAAGATCGACTCGCCGCGCGCGGCTGCAGGCAGCAGGCGCTGGCGCTGCTCCTCATTGCCGATGCGGCCGATATATGGCGCCACCAGGCGCGAGTGCAGCGTGCCGAAGAAGCCCGAGTCGCCGTGGCGCGCGTTTTCTTCAATCAGGATCTGTTCATAGCGGAAGTCCTGGACGCCGGCGCCGCCGTATTGCTCATCAGCCCACATCAGCAGGTAGCCCTGCTCGCCCGCCTTGCGGAACACCTCTCGGTCCACGCAGCCCTGTTCGCGCCAGCGCTCGCCGTGCGGCCCCACCTCGCGCTGGTAGAAACGGCGGGCGGATTCGCGGAAGGCGTCGTGTTCGGCTTCGAAGATCAGGCGTTGCATGGGGGAGTCTCCTAGTGTTTTTGAGAGTGACCGGCTGAGTGTCTGCCGTGCAGCGTCTATGAGATTCGTCGGAAAGGATGATTTTTCCTGCCGCAGCCCAACGGGCAGGTTTGAAGGAGAAGCCGGCTTGAATGCAATTTTATTGATATGAAGCGGAAACAACTTTCATTTACCTGCCGGCACGCTTTGCGCCAATACTGGAATCACGGATACCTATTCGATGGAGCGGGAACATGGAAGCCGTCCTCTGGATTGCCCTGGCGCTGGCACTGGTGGCACTGGGAGGCACCGTCACATGGCTGATCGGGACGCGGGTGCCCGAGCCGGTGTTCGAACGCGCGCAGCAGCATGGCCGCTTTGCCGGGCTGGAACCGCGCCCGCCGCGCGGCGGCGGGCGCGGCCGCCGGGTGCGGCGCGTGCGGCAATGGCGCCTGGTGGCCGTGCCCGCCCCGATGGGCCAACTGGCGCCGGTCCGGATCTGAGCCGGCGCCGCCGCCCTGGTGTCTCCCGCTATTGCGGAAAATCCCAGCGCTGCGACCAGTCGGATTCTTCTCGCACGATATCGCGCAGGATGCGCACCGCGTCCTGCGCCGCGCCTGTGGGGGTCTTGGCGCAAACGAGGAATACTGGATAAGAAAACTCTGACGCGCCGCCGACCCGCGCCAACACCCCGCTGTCCAGGTAGCTCTGCACCACGCGTGTCCGGAAATACCCGCTGCCGCCGAACTGCAGGATGTACTGCAGCGCCAGCGGCCCCAGGTTGAAGTACAGCGAGGCGCGCGCATGCTCCGGCAGCGCGCTGTCATGCTGGCGGCGGAATTCCGGCCCCCAGTCGACATAGACATAGCCGCCATCGCGCTGCGTCGAGCGGATCAGGATCAGCTTCTCTTCCATCAGCGCCTCGACATGCATGCCGGGCGCGTACTCCGGCTGGTAGACCAGCGCCGCGTCCAGCGCGCCGGACTGCAGCTTGCGCTGGAGCTCCGCCCCTTCCCCTACTTCCGCCCGCACCGCCTGCGCCGGCATCAACTGGCGCAGGCGCGTGGTCCAGAGCAGCATCAGCGGGTTGCCCAGGCTGATTTCCGTGCCGAAGCGAAACAGGCTGGCCAGCCCGGCCGGCAACGGCAACTCGCGGCAGGCCGCCTCCCAGGTCTGCACCAGCTGGCTGGCGTAGCCGAGAAAGCGCTGGCCATCGGGCGTCAGCCGTGCGCCCGCCTTGTTGCGATCGAACAGGCGGCAGTTGAGCTGCGCTTCCAGGCTCTTGATGCGCGCGGTCACGGCGGTCTGCGTGACATGCAGCTTGTCGGCCGCGGCCAGCAGGCTGCCGGTGCGGACGACTTGCAGGAAGGTGCGGGCGAGTTCGATGTCCATCGTGGCGAGGTGGCAGACCGGTGTGACGAATTGTAGGTAATAGCAGCCGCCTTTGAGAATTAAGGCCATACACACATGGATGTATTTCTGATCCAATGCTGCTATGCTTTGTACCTACAGGATGTACATGGAAACCACAATGCCTTTCACCCGGATATTCCGCAACGGCAACTCCCAGGCGGTGCGCATTCCCGCGGAGCTGGCGTATCCCGACACTGACATGCAGCTGGAAATCGAGCGGATCGGCGACGAGTTGCGTATCCGGCCCGCACGGCAGCGCCTGACCGGGCTGCTTGACGCCTTTGCAGCGTTTCCAGACGACTTCATGGCGCAAGGTCGAGAAGACCAGGTGCAGGCTGAGCGGCAGGGGTTCTGATGGCCAGGTATATGTTCGACACCAATATGTGCATCTACCTGATGAGGAATCAGCCACCCCAAGTGGCCGAGCGCTTTGCGCAATGTTTCGAGGGCGATGTGGTGCTGTCCGCAATCACCCTGGCCGAACTGGAATACGGCGTCACCGTCTCGGGCGATCCGCAGGCCGCGCGGCACGCGCTGCAGGCGCTGGTCGCACGCGTGCCGGTGCTGCCGCTGCATGCTGCGGCCGCGCGTGCATATGGGGCGGTCCGTGCCGCCACGCGCGAACGCAAGGCGGATGCGCTGGACAAGCTGATCGCGGCGCATGCCATTGCCGAAGACCTGACGGTGATCACGCGCAACGTGCGCGACTTTGCCGCATATCCGGGCCTGCGCGTCGAAGACTGGACTGATTCGCCGCCGGGCTGAATTTACGGCGGGAGCGAGCAACAGCGACCAGAAGAATTTCAGCCGCAGCAGCACCAAGTCCCAGCCACGGCCCGCGGTTCAGTGCGCCGGCTGCGAACGCACCGCCGCTGGCAAGGCAACCGGCACGGTCTGCGCCATCGGCGTCGCCGGCACGCTGCGCGCCTCGCGCGGCAGCCTCAGCGGCGCGAGGCCTTCCGGCTCCCGCAAAGCCACGCCGTTGTCATAGCCGGTGGCAACCGCCTCCAGGTATCCGGGAGCAAACTTCTGTTCCGGCGTCACGGCCTGCAAAGCAGGCGCTGCGGCCTGTGGCGCCTCGGACTGGGCGCAGGCGACGCTGTTGACGCATAAGGCCAGCACACGCAGCAGCGCGACAGCCTGGCGCGAGCGGTGCAGGAATCCGTGCGGGCGCGGCGCGCCCCGCCCTGTCTGGCATTGGGGTTGGGTGTTCATCGGGGTTCTCCGGGAAGCCATTGCTGGCTGGTGGCACAACGAGGCGCGGCGCCGCGCTCGCTGTCCATTGCGCAATGACCGTGCCACCGCCAAAAGACTGGTTGTGGCGGGGATTACGGCACTTTCCGGGGATGGGATGGTGGGGTGGGGCCGACGCTGACGATGGGGATGTCGGGCAACGCCCAACACCTCAGAAGGAGCCCCCTCAGGGCTTGACCGCTGCCGCCAGCACCGCCGGCATCGGTACCTCGAAGCCGCTGCCGCGCATATAGCCGGCGACGGTGCCGCGCAGCACGGCGCGGATTTCATCGCGGGCCTCCGGGGTCTGCGCGCGCAGCGTGGCCGCGGCGCGCACGGTGCCCTGTGCCAGCGCATCGAACAGCTGGTCGGGCGTGGAGAAACGCCATACCTGCGGCACGCTGCGGCAACTGGGCGAGGCAAAGCCAGCCTGCAGCAACGCGGCGCGGCATTGGCCCGGGTCGCTGAACAGGAAGAAATTCGGCCCGGGCGGGAGGTCGACCTCCATCGAGCCGCAGGCGCGGATCGCGGCGTAGACCGCGCCAAAGCCGACCGCGTGCTCGGGCGTGTCCCACACCGTGAAGGCAACGCGCCCGCCTGGGCGCAGCACGCGGAACGCTTCGGCCAGCGCGGCGTCGGGGTCGGACAGGTGGCACATGCCAAAGCCATTGACCACCGCATCGAAGCTGGCATCGCCGAAGGGCAGCGCCTGCGCATCGGCCTGTTCGTACTGGACGTCGGGATAGAGCTTGCGCGCCAGCTGCACCTGCGCCAGCGAGAAGTCGATGCCGACCGGCTCAGCACCGCGCCGCATGGCTCCCGCCGCGACATGGCCGGAGCCGGTGGCCACATCCAGCACGCGCAGCCCGTTGGCCACATGAGCCTCGTCCAGCAAGGCCTCGACCGATTGACGGGTCACGTGCGACAAATGCTCCTGGTACTGGCTGACGACCTCGGGGTCTTCCCAGCCAGCCAGCTCAAAGGCCCGAAACGAATCTGCGGTGTGGTCCATGCCCCCTCCTCGGCGTCGATGTCCAGGCTGCCGGTTTGCGCGGACACAGTCGCCCTCCGCCGTAAGACTCCGGTAAACCAAGTATAGACAGCGCCCGCGGCCAGCAGCGCCCAGGCGGGCCGCTGCCGCGCCATGGCCCGCCTACTTCGCCCCACTGACCCGCCACACCGTATTGCCGACGTCGTCGGCGACCAGCAGCCCACCCCGCCGGTCGATCGCCACGCCCACCGGGCGCCCGCGCGCGTTGCCGTCCTCATCGAGAAAGCCGGTCAGCACGTCGAACGGCGCGCCGTTGGGGTGGCCCTTGCTGAACGGCACGAAGATCACCTTGTAGCCCGCCAGCGGCCTGCGGTTCCACGAACCGTGCTGGCCAACGAACATGCCTTCGCTGAAGCGCGCCGGCAAGCTGTTGCCGCCGGCGGCGGCCAGCCCGAGCGACGCGGTGTGTGCCCCCACGGCATAGTCCGGCACGATGGCACTGGCCACCAGGTCTGGCGCCGGCGGCTTCACGCGTGTGTCGACATGCTGGCCGTAGTAACTGTAGGGCCAGCCATAGAAGCCGCCGTCGCGCACCGAGGTAATGTAGTCCGGCACCAGGTCGCTGCCGATCTCGTCGCGCTCGTTGACGGCAGTCCAGAGCATGCCGGTGGCCGGCTCCCACGCCATGCCATTGGGATTGCGCAGGCCGCTGGCAAAGATCCGGTGCGTGCCGGCCTTCGGGTCGACCTCCCAGATGGCGGCGCGGCCGACCTCCTTGTCCATGCCGTGCTCGCCCACGTTGCTGTTGGAGCCCACCGTCACGTACAGCTTGCTGCCGTCGCGGCTGGCGATCAGGCTCTTGGTCCAGTGATGGTTGAGCGGCCCGCCCGGCAGGTCCACCACCTTCTGTGGCGCGGCAGTGATCTGGGTCTGTCCGGGCTGGTACGGGAAGCGCAGCACCGCGTCAGTGGCGGCCACGTAGAAATCGTTGCCGACCAGGGCCATGCCGAACGGCGAGTTCAGGTCCTTCAGGAACACCGAGCGCTGGTCGGCCACGCCATCGCCGTTGGTATCGCGCAGCAGCGTGATGCGGTTGGCGCTGGGGGTGCCGGCGCCGGCGCGCTTCATCACCTTCTTCATGATCCAGCCGCGGATGCCCTTGCCGTCGTCGGGCTTGGGCGGGGCATTGCTCTCGGCCACCAGCACGTCGCCGTTCGGCAGCACATAGACCCAGCGCGGATGGTCCAGCTTGTCGGCGAAGGCTGTCACCGCCATGCCTGCGGCCGGCACCGGGCGCTGGCCCACTGCCCAGCCGATGGCCGGCGCGATCTTGACGGTGGGGATCGAGGTCTGGTTGGGTGGCGGCAGCTGCGGCATGGGGCCAAAGCCCGCTTCAGAGGGCAGCTTGGCCGATTCGCTGCAGGCGGCGAGCGCCGCGGTGGCGCCCGCCAGCAGGACGACACGCAACAGGGAGAAGGTGGTGGGCATCGGCATGGTCCGGGCTCCTCAGGCAACGCGGGGCGGCGCGCCTGTCCCTGGACTATAGGATGCGGCTCACCCGCCCCTCTGTCGGCGCCGCGGAAGCCACCGTGTAGGACGATGCCCACGCCCGTGGTGCACGCACGCCGCGGCTGCCTCAGCCGCGGTGCGGCGTATCGAGCCCCTTCACCACCGCCGGACGCTTGACGAACGCCTCCAGCGCGCGCCTGACGTGAGGGAAATCCTGGATGCCGACCAGTTCGCCCGCCTCATAGAAGCCAAGCAGGTTGCGCACCCACGGGAAGGTGGCGATGTCGGCGATGGTGTATGCGTCGCCCATGATCCAGTCGCGTCCCTCCAGCCGCTGGTTCAGCACATTCAGCAGGCGGCGGCTTTCGGCCACGTAGCGGTTGCGCGGGCGCTTGTCCTCGTATTCCTTGCCGGCGAACTTGTGGAAAAAGCCCACCTGCCCGAACATCGGCCCGATGCCGCCCATCTGGAACATCACCCACTGGATGGTTTCGTAGCGGCGCGCGGGGTCGGCCGGGATCAGCTTGCCCGACTTGTCGGCCAGATAGAGCAGGATCGCGCCCGATTCGAACAGCGCCAGCGGCTTGCCGCCCGGGCCATCGGGATCGAGGATGGCGGGAATCTTGTTGTTCGGGCTCAGCGACAGGAACTCCGGCGACATCTGGTCGTTGGCGTCGAAGCGCACCAGGTGCGGTTCATACGGCAGGCCGGTCTCCTCCAGCATGATCGACACCTTGACCCCGTTGGGCGTGGGCAGGGAATACAGCTGGATGCGGTCGGGATGCTGCGCCGGCCATTTGCGGGTGATGGGGAAAGCGGACAGATCGGGCACACTGGCTCCTGGTTCAGGCGCTTGCGCACTGCGCAAGAAGGCGCCGGACAACGGAAAAACCCGATCATAAACCGCCCCAGCCATGCATGCAGCGCAGGGCCTCTGGCGGTCTCGGCCGGCTGCGCCGCGCGCAAGGCCTCGCCGTGGCAGAAAGCAAAGAAGGGGCCCCGCAAAGCGGGACCCCTTCTCCATGCCAGCCTGGCTGCGCAGCTTACACCGTCACGCCGTCGGCCACTTCCTTGAAGTCTTCGATCTGGTCGAAGTTCATGTACTTGTAGATCTTGTCGCCATTGGCGTTGAGCACGCCCATGTCGGCCATGTACTCTTCCTTGGTCGGGATGCGGCCCAGGCGCGAGCAGATTGCCGCCAGTTCGGCGGAACCCAGGTACACGTTGGTGTTCTTGCCCAGGCGGTTCGGGAAGTTACGCGTGCTGGTCGACATCACCGTGGCGCCTTCGCGCACCTGTGCCTGGTTGCCCATGCACAGCGAGCAGCCCGGCATTTCGGTGCGGGCACCGGCGGTGCCGAACACGCCGTAGTGGCCCTCTTCGGTCAGCTGCTTCTGGTCCATCTTGGTCGGCGGAGCGACCCACAGCTTGACCGGGATGTCGCGCTTGCCTTCCAGCAGCTTGGAGGCTGCGCGGAAGTGGCCGATGTTGGTCATGCACGAACCGATGAACACTTCGTCGATCTTGGCGCCGGCCACCTCGGACAGCGTCTTCACGTCGTCCGGGTCGTTCGGGCAGGCCACGATCGGCTCGTGCACATCGGCCAGGTCGATCTCGATCACGGCGGCGTACTCGGCGTCGGCGTCCGGCTCCAGCAGCTTGGGATCGGCCAGCCACGCTTCCATGGCCTTGATGCGGCGCTGCAGGCTGCGCGGGTCCTGGTAGCCCTGGGCGATCATCCACTTCAGCAGCGTGATGTTGCTGTTGATGTATTCGATGATCGGGTCCTTGTTCAGGCGCACCGTGCAACCGGCGGCCGAGCGCTCAGCGGATGCATCCGACAGCTCGAACGCTTGCTCGACCTTCAGGTCGGGCAGGCCTTCGATTTCCAGGACGCGGCCCGAGAAGATGTTCTGCTTGCCTTGCTTGGCCACGGTCAGCAGGCCTTGCTTGATCGCATACAGCGGAATCGCGTTGACCAGGTCGCGCAGGGTCACGCCCGGCTGCATCTGGCCCTTGAAGCGGACCAGCACCGATTCCGGCATGTCCAGCGGCATTACGCCGGTGGCGGCGGCAAAGGCGACCAGGCCCGAACCCGCCGGGAAGCTGATACCGATCGGGAAGCGGGTGTGCGAGTCGCCGCCGGTGCCGACGGTGTCGGGCAGCAGCATGCGGTTCAGCCACGAGTGGATCACGCCGTCGCCCGGGCGCAGCGAAATGCCACCGCGGGTGCTGATGAACTCGGGCAGCGTGTGGTGGGTCTTGACGTCGACCGGCTTCGGATAGGCGGCGGTGTGGCAGAACGACTGCATCACCAGGTCGGCCGAGAAGCCCAGGCAGGCCAGGTCCTTCAGCTCGTCGCGGGTCATCGGGCCGGTGGTGTCCTGCGAGCCCACCGAGGTCATCTTCGGTTCGCAGTAGGTGCCCGGGCGGATGCCCTTGCCTTCTGGCAGGCCGCACGCGCGGCCGACCATCTTCTGGGCCAGCGTGAAGCCCTTGCCGGTATCGGCCGGGTTCTGCGGCAGGCGGAACAGCGTCGACGGGGCCAGGCCCAGCGCCTCGCGCGCCTTGGCGGTCAGGCCGCGGCCGACGATCAGCGGGATGCGGCCGCCGGCGCGGACTTCGTCGAACAGCACGTCGGACTTGACCTTGAACTCGGCGATCACTTCGCCGTTCTTCAGGGCCTTGCCGTCGTACGGGCGCAGTTCGACCACGTCGCCCATTTCCATCTTCGACACATCCAGCTCGATCGGCAGCGCGCCGGCGTCTTCCATGGTGTTGTAGAAGATCGGGGCAATCTTGTTGCCCAGGCACACGCCGCCGAAGCGCTTGTTCGGGATGAACGGGATGTCTTCGCCGGTGAACCACAGCACCGAGTTGGTGGCGGACTTGCGGCTCGAGCCGGTACCGACCACGTCGCCCACGTAGGCGACCAGGTGGCCCTTGTCCTTCAGCGATTCAATGAACTTGACCGGGCCGCGCTTGCCGTCTTCTTCCGGCTGGAACGCCGCGCCTTCACGCTTGTTCTTCAGCATCGCCAGCGCGTGCATCGGGATGTCCGGGCGGGTGGTGGCGTCCGGCGCCGGCGACAGGTCGTCGGTATTGGTTTCGCCCGGCACCTTGAACACGGTGATGGTCAGGCTTTGCGGCACTTCCGGACGGCTGGTGAACCACTCGGCGTCGGCCCAGCTTTGCAGCACGGACTTGGCGTTGGCGTTGCCCTTGTCGGCCTTCTCCTTCACGTCGTGGAAGGCGTCGAACATCAGCAGGGTCTTCTTCAGCGCGTCGGCGGCGACGGTGCCGACTTCGGCATCGTCCAGCAGCTCGATCAGCGGCGAGATGTTGTAGCCGCCCAGCATGGTGCCCAGCAGCTCGGTCGCCTTGGCGCGCGAGATCAGCGCGCACTGTTCCTTGCCCAGCGCCACGGCAGCCAGGTAAGAGGCCTTGACCTTGGCAGCGTCATCCACGCCGGCCGGCACGCGGTAGGTGATCAGCTCCACCAGGTTCTGCTCTTCACCGGCGGGCGGGTTCTTCAGCAGTTCGATCAGCTCGGCCGTCTGCTTGGCGGTCAGGGGCAGAGGGGGGATACCAAGCGCGGCGCGCTCGGCCACATGTGCGCGATAGTTTTCAAGCATGGGAACCTGCTGAGTAATTAGGTTTAGAAAATCTCGTTACGTCGCGATTGTAGTCCTAAGCGGCTCCTTGGTCAAATGTCTTATATCTTATATAAGAGTTTTTGGGTGAAAACTCATATTAATCAATGGGTTGGTTTGAGTGTGAGTTTCGGAGTTACATGATTGCTATCCGACTAGCGTAGTGGGGATTGGGGCTGGTGTGAATGGGCACTGTAGTCGGTTATCGTTCTTGACAGGCGTGGGCTGTTTCGCCGGCGTAGCCGGCGAGTCACTTTCTGTCCAAGCGACAGAAAGTAACCAAAGAACGCGTCGCCTGAGCGGCTGGCTATAAATTGCTCGGCGTTGGTGGTTCCAGCGGTGGTGATTTCCGC
>NZ_KB903175.1:0-24450 GCF_000379565.1 Cupriavidus sp. UYPR2.512
CAGGACGAGATCAGCACTACGCTGGCGCAGAGCGTGCGCGAGATCTCGGCCCAGACCCAGGCGCATGCCAGCCAGACCCTTGCCGAGATCGACCGTCTGGTGCAGGCTGCTTCGGACGCGCCGAAGGCGGCCGTCGCGCTGCAGGCGGAACTGGCTTCGCGCGATGCACAGCGCTTCGCCGCGTGGACCGATACGCTCGGCACCATGACAGCCGCGTTGCGCCAGGAGTGGGAACAACTGAACGCGCACACGGTAAGCCGCCAGGACGAGATCAGCGCTACGCTGGCGCAGAGCGTGCGCGAGATCTCGGCCCAGACCCAGGCGCATGCCAGCCGCACCCTCGCGGAGATCGACCGTCTGGTGCAGGCTGCAACGGACGCCCCGAAGGCGGCCGTTGCGCTGCAGGCCGAGCTGGCTGCGCGCGACGAACAGCGCTTTGCCAGCTGGACCGATACGCTCGGCACCATCGCCGCCACGCTGCGCCAGCAGTGGGAACAGGCCAGCACGCACGCCGCCACCCGCCAGCAGGAGATCTGCGAGGCGCTGGCGCAGACCGCGCGCGCGATCTCGACCGAGACGCAGGCGCATGCCGGCACCACCCTCGCCGAGATCGACCGCCTGGTGCAAGCCGCGGCCGAGGCACCCAGGGCCGCCACCACATTGCAGGCGGAACTGGCATCGCAGGACGCGCAACGCATGGCTGCCTGGACCGACACGCTCGGCACCATGGCCGCATCGCTGCGCCAGGAATGGGAACAGGCCAGCGCGCACACCGTCAGCCGCCAGCAGGAAATCTGCGAGACGCTTGCTGTCACCGCGCGCGACATGGCAGCCCAGGCGCAGGCCCAGGCCAGCGGCACCATCGCCGAAGTCGCCCACCTGATGCAGGCCGCATCCGAAGCGCCCAAGGCCGCCGCGGAGGTGATCGCGGAGCTGCGCGAGAAGCTCACCGACGGCATGGCGCGCGACAACGCCATGCTGGAAGAACGCAGCCGCATGCTGGAAACGCTGGGCACGCTGCTGGATGCCGTGAATCACGCCTCCACTGAGCAGCGCACCGCGGTCGACACCCTGGTCGCCACCACGGCGGACCTGCTGGACCGCGTCGGCACGCGCTTTACCGACAAGGTCGAAGCCGAAACCGGCAAGCTCACCGACATCGCCGCGCAGGTCACCGGCAGCGCGGTTGAAGTCGCGAGCCTGGGCGAAGCCTTTGGCGTGGCGGTGCAGCTGTTCAGCGAATCCAACGGCAAGCTGATCGACCACCTGCAGCGCATCGAGGCCGCGCTGGACAAGTCGATGACGCGCAGCGACGAGCAACTGGCCTACTACGTGGCGCAGGCGCGCGAAGTGGTCGACCTGAGCATGCTGTCGCAAAAGCAGATCCTTGAGGACCTGCAGCAGCGCGCCGGCCAGCAAGCGCCCAGCGCAGAGGCGGCATGAGAGAGGACCTTGACGCCGGCGTGGAGCCGACTGTTCCCGCGTGGGCGGTCTTTGGCGACCTGATGTCGGTCCTGCTGGGCGCGTTCGTGCTGGTCCTGCTGGGGGTCATCGGCGTGCAGATGGAACTGTCGGCCAGGCTGGAAGCCGAGGTGAAACAGCGGCAGGAGGAAGCCCAGCGGCGCGAGACGCTGGAAAAGGCGCTGGCGGGGCCGCTGGCGGCCGGCCGCGTGACGCTGGTGAACGGCCGCATCGGCATCAGCGGCAACGTGCTGTTTGCGCTCAACTCAGACCAGCTGCAACCTGAAGGCCGCGATCTGCTGAAGAGCCTGGCGCAACCGTTGTCGGCCTATCTGCGCAGCCGCGACGAGATCCTGATGGTCAGCGGCTTTACCGACGACCAGCAGGTGCGCGAAGGCAACCGCCGCTTTGCCGACAACTGGGAACTGTCGGCGCAGCGCGCCCTGACCGTGACCCGCACCCTGATCGATGCCGGCATCCCGCCCACCTCGGTGTTCTCGGCCGCCTTCGGTTCGCAGCAGCCCGTGACATCGAATGCCGATGCCGAGGGCCGCGCAAAGAACCGGCGCGTCGAAATCTCGCCGGTGCCGCGCGTGACCGCGGGCACGGTGAAGCCGCATGGCTAGCGTCGACGTGGCAGCCGATATCCGCGCGCAACTGCACTCCTGGCAGGCCAGCGGCGCCGACCAGGCCGATCCCGTGCGCTTCCGCCTGATGCAAGCGCTGGCCCGCCGTTCCGCCGGACACAGCGGCGCGGTGCGGGCCTTGCTGGATGAGCGCCTGCGTGGCCTGGTCGCCGCGTATGCAGCCATCGTGCAGCGGTACACAGGCCAGGATAGGGAGGTTGCCGATGGTGCCGCGCCGTCCACGCCGACATCCGGCCCGACATCCGGCCCAATGGCCAGCCCAACAGCCAGCCCAACAGCCAGCGCGCTTGGCGCACTCGTGCACGACATCACCGCGCGCGCCAGGCCCGCCGTCGCGGTCGCCTCGAACGATGCGCGATCGCACACGCCGGTGCCGGCACACGCACCCCAGTCGGACGCGCCGCTGGTCGATGCCCTGGCCGACTACTTCCGCGAGACCTGGGCCAGGGTCAGCGTCGAGCAGCACTTCCGCCTGTCGCTGGAACGCGTGCCGGAGAATGCCGGGCCGCTCAATACCGACCATCTCGTGCATCGTTCGCTGTCCCTGATGCGCGAGACGTCGCCGGGTTACCTGCGGCATTTCCTGTCCTATGTCGAGGGCATGTCCTGGCTGGAGCAGTTGGGCGCTGCGGCAGCGGCCGAGAAGGAAGCGGCGCGCGCCGCCGCAGCCAAAAAGAGCGTGCGCGGCAAGGCTCGCAAATAGCAGTCCGGCCTGCGCCTCAGCGCAGCCGCACCACCACCTTGCCGAAGGCCCCGCGTTCCAGGTGGTCGAGCGCCGCAGGCAAGTCCCCGAAGTCATACTCGCGCTCGATCACCGGACGCAGCCCCAGCCAGTCCACGGCACGCACCAGGTCCTGCAGCGCGCGCCGGTGCGACACACCGATCCCCTGGACGGTCACGCGGCCATGCAGCACCGGATAGACGTTGGCGCGCAGTTCATCGCCCTGCAGGTTGCCGATCACCGAGATCCGGCCGCCCTGCGCCAGCGCCGCCACCGACCGGCCGAAGTTGTCTCCGCCAGCCAGTTCCAGCACGTGGTCGGCACCGCGGCCGCCGGTCAGCTCGCGCACGGCAGCCGGCCAGTCAGGAGTGCTGCCGCGATGGACGCCATGCGCCGCGCCCAGCTCCTGCACGCGTGCCAGCTTGTCGTCGCTGCCGGAGACGACGATCACGCGCGCACCCTGTGCGCGGGCGATCTGCACCGCAAACAGGGCCACGCCGCCGGTGCCGATCACCACGACGGTGTCGCCGGGCCGCGTCACCGTCGCCTCAGCCAGGGCTTGCCAGGCCGTCAGGCCGGCGCAGGTCAGCGTACTGGCCTGCGCGGCGTCCAGCGTGCGCGGAGCCGACACCAGCGAGTCCTCGGCCAGCACCACGTATTCCGAAAGCATGCCGGGACCCGGCACGCCCAGCGGCTTGCTGTGGCGCGGCTGCACGCCATCGAGCCAGCCGGTGAAGAAGGTGCTGATCACGGCGTCGCCAGGGGCAAAGTCGGCAACACCCTCGCCAATCGCCACCACCTCGCCGCGCATGTCCGACCCCGGAACCAGTGGCGGCTGCACGGGCATGCCCATGCCGTCCTGGATGATCAGCAGGTCGCGGTAGTTCAAGGCCACTGCATGGACGCGCACGAGCACCTCGCCGGGACCGGGCACGGGAATGGGCGCGTCGACGCGATTCAGGTTGTTGCGGCCGAAAGCCGACAGTTGCCAGCGTTGCATGGAGGAGGTCATGGGCGTACTCCGGTCTGTTGAAAACGGTGAACCCACTATACTGATTCCCTGCCAGCTCCATTGGGCAATCGATGTCCTTCCCATGTAGATCTTATGGAACCAATTACCCATGACCGGCTGGCCGGGATCTCCGCCTTCGTGGCCGCCGCAGAGGCCGGCAGCTTTGCCCAGGCCGCGGCGCGCCTGGGGCTGACGCGCTCGGCCATCGGCAAGGCCATCGCCCGGCTTGAGGCCCGCGTCGGCACGCGCCTGTTCGTGCGCACCACGCGCAGCCTGGCGCTGACCGACGACGGCCAGGCCTTCTACGAACGCTGTGCCCAGGCGCTGGAAGACCTGGATGCCGCCCAGCTCATGCTGGAAGCCGGGCGCAGGGAAGTGGCCGGCCGGGTCCGCGTGAGCGCCCCGGTGGTGTTCGGCCGCCACCATGTGGCGCCGCTGCTGCTGGACCTGGCGGACCGTCATCCGCAGTTGCGGCTGGAAGGGAATTTCACCGACCGCCTGGTCGACTTTGCCGACGACGGCATCGACCTGGCCATCCGCAGCGGGCGCCTGCCGGACAGCGACATGCTGGTGGCACGTCCGCTGGGCATGCAGGCCATGGTGCTTTGCGCCGCGCCCGGTTACCTGCGCAAGCATGGCACGCCGGCCAGCATTGCCGACCTGGCCTCGCACCGCTGCCTCGTCTACATGCATGGCGGCGAGTCCGTGCCCTGGTCACTGGCCGGTCCCGACGGCAATATCGCGCGGCCGGAGCTGTCTCACCCCCTCGGCTTTGACGATATCGACACCATCGCCGCAGCGGCCATACGTGGCGCGGGCCTGGTCAATGTCCCCTTGTGGCTGGTGCGGGAGCCGCTGGACCGGGGCACGCTGGTGCGCGTGCTGCCGCAAGCCTCAGTCATCCGGACCCCGCTGCACCTGGTGTGGCCGCGCACCCGTTTCCTGCCGCACAAGCTGAGGGTGACGATCGATTTGCTGGTGGAGGCGATTCCCGGGGTGCTGGCGCTGGCTTGACGCCGGCGGCGCAAGTCGCCCGCTATCCCTTCACCGCAAACCCGTACAACGCTGCGGCGTTCCGCCACCGGAGCGCAGCGGACAAGGCCGCGCCGGCCGCCTCGCTGTCACCGGACGTCCCTTGTCCTGGCCATGCGGCAAGCATCCGGCACTCGTCGACCCGAGCCGGCGCCTCGTGATTGGTCCATGGCCAGTCGCTGCCCCACAGCAAGCGGTCATCGCCCACGACTTCGCGCCATCGCTGCGCAAGCCCGTGCCAGTCCTGAGGGGATGCAAGCCGGTACGGCGCGCTGATCTTCACCCAGACCTGGCGGCGCGCGCGCACGGCAGTGGCCACGTCGAAGATCGCATCCGCGGTTCCTGCGGGGCCGGGCCGGCCAAAGTGGTCAAGCACGACCGGCGCGCCGGCATCGCCAAGGGCCGCGTCAAGCTGCGCCAGCACCATGGCGCCATCGCCGTTGCTGGTATGGAGTTCGAGATGCCAGCCCAGCACGGCGATCCGGGAGAACAGCCCGCGCCACGGCGCGGTAGCAATGCGCTGCCAGTCCGGATCGCCATACAGGTTCAGGCGGATGCCCCGCACGCCGGCGCCGTGCAAGGTGGCCAGTTCCTGGTCCGTCACTTGCGGGTCGACCACCGCAACGCCGCGCAAGCGCCCGGGCATGGCCTGCAGCGCGGCCAGCAGCGCCGAATTGTCGGTGCCGAGAAAGCTGGTCTGCACCACTACCCCATACAGGTCTCCCAGCTCCGCAAGCCGGGCGTGCCAGTCCTTCAGGTCGGCGGCATAGGGCGGCCGGTAGCGGGCCGATGGCGCGGCCACTCCGGCATCGAAGACGTGGAAGTGGGTATCCACCAGCGGCAAAGCGCGCTTGCTCATCAGTCAGCCCCCTCCGTGGCGCGGCTCAGTGGCGCGGGTATATCCGGATATGGCATCCGAATCCGCGTCAGTATTCTAGTCCTCTAGAGGACGTCGATATTGACATCAATTTAGCACGGGTTCGGCATGCGAGACAACGCGCTGCTCCAGACAACCACCCCGGCCGCGGGCCTGAGCCGCTACGGCCAGATCGCGGCGGAACTGCAGGCAAAGATCGTTTCCGGCGCGTGGACGCCCGGCAGCGCCATTCCTGCCGAAGGCGCGCTGGCCAGGGAGTTCGGCATTGCGCTGGGCACCATCCGGCAGGCCATCGCCGTGCTGGTCCAGCAGGGCCTGCTGGAGCGAGTGCAGGGCAAGGGCACCTTCGTGCGCAAGGGACTGAGCGGGGCCAGCCTGATGCGGTTTTTCCGCTTCGGCGGCGCCGATGACGCGCCGGCGGTGCCGCGCTCGGAAATCCTGTCGTGCCGCGCCGTGCGCCTGGACAAGGCCATGGCCACCCGCTTCGGGCTGCCGACGGGCGCGCGCGGGCTGGCGATCTCACGCCGCCGCTGGCTGGAGGACACGCCCCGGCTGCTGGAATCGATCTGGCTGCCCCTGCCGCGCTGCGAAGCCCTGCAGCAACTCCCGCCGGCGCAGTGGGGCGACCTGCTCTACCCGCTGCTGGGCAGCGCCTGCGGCATTACGGTCCATCGCGCCGTTGATGAAGTGACCTTCCGCACGTTGGCGGCCGACGAGGCGGCGTTGCTGGACTTGCCGGCTGCGCATCCGTGCGCGGTCGTGACCCGGCTCGCATTCGATCTGGGCGGCAGCTGCATCGAATACCGGCTGACGCGGGGTGACGCCTTTGCCTTTCGCTATACCGCTGACGTCCGCTGACGGACCGCACCCGAGGAGACAGACCCATGCACGCACGCCACGCGATCGCCGCCACGGCCGCGGCCATGATCGCCACCACTACCCTGGCACAGGCTGCCGACACCGCCGCGGCCTGGCCGACACGCCCCGTCACGATCGTGGTGACATATCCGCCGGGCGGCGGCGCGGACCTGATGGCACGGCTGATCGCCCCGGGCCTCGGGCGTGAACTGGGCCAGACCGTCGTCGTCGAGAACCGCCCGGGTGCCGGCGGGCAGATCGGTGCCGCCTATGTCGCCAAGGCGGCACCGGACGGCTACACGATGATGGTCGATGCCTCTTCTTATGCGGTGAATCCCAGCCTCTATCCGCGCCTGCCCTACGATCCGGCCAAGGCCTTCCGGCCGGTCGGCGTGCTGGCACGCTATCCCAATGTGCTGGTGGCCACGGCGAGCTTTCCCGCCAGCAAGGTCAGCGACGTCCTGGCCATGGCCAGGCAAAAGCCAGGCTCGATCGCCTTTGCGTCCTCGGGCAATGGCTCGGCGCAGCACCTGGCCGGCGTGCTGTTCGAGCAGCGCGCGGGGGTCGATCTCCTGCATGTGCCCTACAAGGGCGGCGGCCCCGCCATGACCGATGTCATCGCCGGCCAGGTGCCGCTGTTCTTTGCCAACGTGGCTTCGAGCCTGCAGCACATCAAGGCCGGCAAGCTCAAGCCGCTGGCGGTGACCAGCCATGCCCGCACCCAGGCATTGCCGTCCGTGCCCACCATGCAGGAAGCCGGCGTGGCGAGCTACGAGGTCTATGAATGGAACGCGGCCTTCCTGCCCGCTGCAACGCCGGACCCGATCGCAGCGAAGCTCGCTGACGCCCTGCAGAAAGTCATGACCAGCCCCGAGATCCGGCAACGCGTGGCCGAGCTGGGCGGCGAGGTCGTGGCTGCGCCGCCCGCACAGGCACGGCAATTCATCGACGGGCAGGCCCGGTTATGGGCCAAGGTCATCCGGGACGGCAACATCAAGCCCGAATAGCACCGCCCTGCCCCATCGCGGCCCAGCCTACAGAACCTTCAGGAGATAAAGATGACCCCAATGAATCCCACTCGCCGCCACCTGCTCAAGACCACCGCGGCGCTGGGTGCCTGCGCGCTGGCGCCAACGCTGGCCCGCGCCCAGGCCTGGCCGGCCAAGCCGATCCGGCTGGTGGTGCCGTTCGCGCCGGGCGGCAGCTCGGAGATCGTGGCGCGCTCCACCGCGGCGGAGCTGACCAAGCTGCTCGGCGTGTCAGTCTTTGTCGAGAACAAGCCCGGCGCGGCCGGCAATATCGCGATGGGCGAAGTCGCGCGCGCCGATGACAACCACACGCTGATCCTCGGCCATATCGGCACGCTGGCGGTCAATCCCTTTATCTTCCCTAAGCTGCCCTACGACCCCGTCAAGGACTTCCGCGCCATCTCGCTGCTGTCGAAGGTGCCAAGCCTGTATGTGGTCCACCCCGACGTGCCCGCGAAGAACCTGAAGGAGTTCGTGGCGCTGGCCAAGAGCAAGCCTGGCAAGCTGAACTACGGTTCGGCCGGCAACGGCAGCGCCGGCCACCTGGCCTTTGAATACCTGAAGGCCGCGACCGGCACCTTCATCACCCATGTGCCGTATCGCGGCAGCGGCCCGCAGATCACGGACCTGTTGTCCGGACGGCTGGACGCGGCCGCCGTCGGCGCGCCGGCGATCATCCAGTTCATCAAGGCCGGCAAATTGCGCTGCATCGCCACCGGCACGGCCCAGCGCATTCCCCAGTTGCCTGACGTGCCAACGGTTGCCGAACAAGGCTATCCCGGCTTCGAGATGACGCAGTGGTATGGCCTGCTGGCACCGGCATCTCTGCCCCAGGCGGCCGCCGACAAGCTGGCGGACGCCACCGTGAAAGCAGTAAAGAGCAAGTCGTCGGTCGAGCGCCTGAGCGCGGATGCGGCGATTGTGGTGGGCGACACGCCGGCGGAGTTCTCGCGCTTTATCGCGCAGGAACAGCAGCGCTGGAAGCCCATCATTGCGCGCGCGGGGATCAAGCCGGATTGAACCGACAGCCGCTCCCGGCGCAGCCTCAGCCGGCGATGCCAGCCCAGCGCAGGTGCTTGCCCCAGTCGGCGTCGCTGATCACGCCGGACACGCCCTGCCGCTGGCCATCGGCGCGATAGAAGTAGGTGCGCGGCATCTCGCCCATCCAGTCCGGATCGACCGCATAGCGCAGCCGCTCCTGCGGCTCGTGCCCGAATACCCACGCGTTGCGCGTCAGCCTGACGCGCCGGAGCAGTTGCTGCACCTGTGGCAGCGCATCGGCATTGTCCGTCGCCAGCGTGACGACGCGCAGGTCCGGATGCTGCGCGCGCAGCTTGCCGATGGCGTCGAAGTTGCGCTTGCAATAGATGCAGTCGAGCGACCACACCGCCAGCACAAAGGGCTTGCCCTTCTGGCTGGCTGCCAGCTGGGCGGCGCTGGCCGATGCGAACACGGCGACGCGGTCGGCCGGCGCACTGCCGGCATTGGCGGCAGTCATCGCCAGGGCCAGGACGGCAGCGGCGAGCAGCTTGCGGCGGGATGGCATCATGCGCCCTCCTTGCCCAGCGGGAACACCTGGAAGCCCTCGGCCTCGGTACGCCACAGCACATATGCGCGGCCGGCGTGCTGCAGCAGGTGCGGCTGGTCCGAGTCGCGCTCCGTGCCGGCCAGCTTGCGGGTCTGCCAGGTCTTGCCGCCGTCATGCGATAACATCGCCGACAGGCGTGTCTGCTGGCCGTAGAACGATTTCCAGGTCACCGCGATCTCGTTGTCGTTCAGCGCGACGATGTCGGCATGCTGCGCCCGCGGGTCTTCCAGCGGGCGCTGTGCCAGCAGCTTGCCGTCCTTCCAGCGCCCCACCGAGACCGTGGGCTTGCCTTCGCGCACGTTGAACCAGACCATGTGCATCGTGCCATCGGGCGCAACCGAAGCACCGGGGCCGTGGTGCGGACAGGCGTCGATGCGCCAGTCGTCGAAGGTGGCGCGCTGCATCGGCGTGGCCTTGCCGTCGGTGCCCAGCAGCGCCAGCGCGTGGTCGCGCGCGTTCGGCGGGAATACATGGCGCCACAGCGCCAGCATCTTGCCGTCGGGCGTGGGCGACAGGGCGATGCGGCAGCATTCGCACGACTGGTCGGCGATCTTGTAGTCGCCCTGGAAGGTCTTGCCCTGGTCGGCCGAGACCGCGTAGTAGACCGCGGCACCGGCATACGGCTGCTTGCGCGCCTCGGCGGCAACCACGTCGCGCTTGTCGATCCAGCTGACGAAGACGCGCCCGGCGTGGTCCACCGCGATGGCGTCAAAGCGGTGTGCGATCTGGTCGCGGTTGGCATGCACCGTCAGCGGTTCGTCAAAGGACTTGCCGCCATCGGTGGAGCGCGCAAAGCGGATAAAGCCGGTCCACGGCTTGGGCAGCGGCTGGGTCCAGGTGACGAAGATCTCGCCGTCGCGCCCGGTGGCGACCTTGGGCCGGCTTTCATGATCGGCGGCGACGGCTTCCGGCGTGCTGTTGACATGCCGCGCCGGCCCGAAGCTGCGGCCGTCATCGCTCGACGCCCGCACGGCGACATAGGGGCCGTCCTTGTAGGCGATCCACAGCTTGCCGTCTCGATCGAAAGCGGCGCCGGTGCCCAGCTCGCTCATCTTCGCGGCCTTGGCCTGCCCGCCGTGGCCGCTGTGATCGCCGTGCGTTTGCGCGCTCGCGCCCAGCGCGGCACAGGCCATCATCAGCCCGGCAACGATCAAGCGCAAACCGGGGCGAACGCCTTGCATGGTTGTGGTCAGGTTCACGTGCTCAGAAGGAGAGTTTCGCCTCGGCGTAGAACGTCCGGCCCGGATACGGGTGGTAGACGTAGTAGCGCTGGTCGGTGAGGTTGTCGATGCCAAGCCCGAGGCGCACGTTCTTCGCGGGCCTGTACGTCACCTTGACGTCAAAGGTCAGGAAGCTGCTGGTGCCGCCGAAGGTGTCGGGATGGATGTCGGAATTGTCGAGCGTATTGTACTGCCGCCCCGAATAGGTCATGGCCAGCGTGCCGGCCCAGGCCGGCGTGATGCGATAGGTGCCGGCCAGGTTGGCGCGCCACTTGGGGATGCGGTAGAAATACTTGCCCGCCGAGGCCGGGTTGTTGGCGTTCTCCAGTGTCTTCGAATGGTTGTAGGCGCCGCTGGCCGACAGGTCGAAGCCGCTGACGAACACATCGCGCGCGTCATAGGCCAGCTCGATGCCGCGGGTGCGCACGCGATCGACGTTCTGAAAACTGGTGACGGTCGGGAATACCGTGGTGTTGGTCTGGCTGACCAGTGCATCACGGATATCATCCTCATACACCGAGACCCGGAAGTACGAAGAATCCACCGTGCGCTCGAAGGTCAGGTCCTTCGAGAACGATCGCTCGGGCCGCAGGTTGGGATCGTTGTTAGTCAGCGCGGTCCCGGTGATGCGGCCCTGGAACAGCTCGCTGACAGTGGGGTAGCGATAGGCCTGGCCCAGCGACAAGCGGCCCAGCCAGTCCTGCCCGAATGCCTTCTCCAGCGCCAGTTTGGGCGACCAGTTGGATTCGCTGCGCACCGGGTAGCCGATATCCACGCCGGGCTGGCTGCGGCTGCCGTCATAGGCGCGCCAGTGTTCGTAGCGCACGCCGGGGATCAGCTTCCAGTCCTCGGCGAAGTACCAGGCGTCCTGCGCATAGAGCGCCTGGGTCTCGGTCTTGCCGGCAAAGGCGTTGTTGAAGGCGGTGATGGTGGCCGCCTGCCAGTCCGAGGTGTTGTAGGAAGTGTTGCTCAGCCGATAGTTGTCATAGTGGTAGCCGAACGTGACCCAGTGCCCGCCCTGCAGCTGCTGCGGGCGGTAGTCGGCCTTCAGGTCGAGCGTGCGCCAACCGGTGCCGTCGCCATAGGTCACCGTGCCCGGCCCGCTGCCGACGGTGTTGGCGCTGCGGCTGATGTCCTTGCTGACATCGAACAGCGACGCCACGCCCGAGAAATTCCAGCCGGTCTCGTTGCGCGTGCGCAGCGACAGCCCGTAGAGCCAGCGCGCGTCCTCGCCATTGCCGGGCGCAAAGGCGTTGGCGGGAATCACATACTGGTAGCCGCCGATATTGACCGGACCGCCCGACACCACATTGCCGCCGGCATCGCGCAGGTAACTGCCGGTGGCGCTGGAGCGGTCCTGCTGCCAGTAGGCGGCGGTGAACTGGGCCTGCAGCGTATTGGTGATGTCGTAGCCAAGCTTGAGCTTGAGCTGGTCCTGCACCGTGTGCGTGACGCCCTCGCTGTTCACGCCCATCACCACGCGGTCGCGGCCGGTCTGGTCCTGGTCGAAGTAGGCGCCGGAGACCGGCGTGTCCGCCGCGCCCGCGGGCCGGGTGGAGCGCGCCGCGGTATAGAAGCTCAGCGGCTGGCTCTTGCTGTCCTGCCGGTCCACGCTGACCAGCCACGAGAACGGCCCGACGCGGTCGCCCACATAGGCGTTGGCGTGGACCCCGTTGAAGTTGTCGTGCGTGCCGTACAGCCCGAAGCGCTGCGTGAACAGCTGCACACTGGCATCGCCCTCGAACTTCTGCGGCGTGCGCGTGGTGATCAGCACCGTCGCGCCCAGCGAGTTGCCGGGATACAGCGCCGAATACGGGCCGTACAGCACATCCATGCGCTCGATCTCGGCGCTGTTGACCAGCGACCAGCGCGGCGGGAAGCTGAAGTCCGAACCCAGCAGGTTGGACAGCAGCAGGCCGTCGGCATAGACCAGCCCCCGCGCCGACTGGCGCGAACTGGTGCTGCGCACCGAGATGATCGAGTTCATATCGCCGATGAAGCGCTTGCGTACGGCGAGGTTGGGCGCGTATTTGAGGGCGTCTTCCGTGTTCACCACATTGAAGTCGGCCATGCGGCGGCTGCTGATGCCGTAGGCTGGCGAGGGCGCGTTGGGCGGTATGGCCGGCGTCTCGCCGCGCTCTGACTTGGCCGAGACCACCACCTCCCGCAGCGGCGCGGGCGCGTCCACCGCCTGCGCGGCGGCAACAGCGGGGCCCATCAGCACCGCCGAAACGGCCAGCGCAATGCGATTTTTCTTCACCGGGAAACCTTCTTGTCGTCTTTTTGGCTCGCCCCACCTGAGCGCAGCATACGGCGCCTCTCCCCGAGAGCGAGCGCTGACATTTTATGGGGCATGGGGATGCAGGCCGATGCGACATAGCGACGCGGGCTGCCGGGCCATATTCGCCCATATCCGCGTTAACCCGTATATCCAATACAGGGCCTAGTCTCTAAATTGCCACGACTGGCCTCAAGCCAGCGTGATGCAGGGAGAGACTGCGCGCGGCGCCCGCCGCGGACAGCGCCGAAGGAGCAACCGCCCCGGAAACTCTCAGGCAAAAGGACCGGCATCACCAGTCAGTGCACTCTGAAGAATGCCGGACACTATCGTCCGCCGGCATACCGAAGGAGCAAGCGCGCCCCGCCCTCGCGGCCGGGTGTCGTGAATCTCTCAGGTCCAGAACAGAGGGGGCGTCCGCCACGCATATTGCGTCCGGGCTCCCACCATCGACGTTCCTGGAACCTGCAGATCATGAAATCAATCGCTGTCATCGGCGGTGGCATCACGGGTGTCACCACTGCCTACGCGCTGGCCCGGCGCGGATTCTCCGTCACGCTGTTCGAACGGCACCGCTATGCCGCCATGGAGACCTCGTTCGCCAACGGCGGCCAGTTGTCGGCCTCCAACGCCGAGGTCTGGACGCATTGGTCGACCATCGTCAAGGGCATGAAGTGGATGCTGCGCAACGACGCCCCGCTGCTGGTCAATCCCCGGCCGAACTGGCACAAGCTGTCCTGGTTCGCCGAGTTCATCGCAGCGATCCCCCACTACCGCCGCAACACCATCGAGACCGCGCGCCTGGCCATCGCGGCGCGTGAGCACCTGTTCGCCTGGGCGGCGCAGGAAGGCATTGATTTCGACCTGAAGAAGGAAGGCATTCTCCATATCTACCGCGACAAGGCCGGCTTCGAGCATGCCGGCCGGGTATCGGCGCTGCTGGCGCAGGGCGGACTGGAGCGGCGCGCCGTGACGCCCGGGGAGATGCGCGCGATCGAGCCGACGCTGGCCGGGTCGTACTACGGCGGCTACTTCACCGAGAGCGATTCCACCGGCGACATCCACAAGTTCACCAACGGCCTGGCGGCAGCCATCGATCGACTGGGCGTGCGCTGCCTGTACGGCCAGGACGTGCGGGCGGTGAAGACCGACGGCAGGCGCGCCACCGTGACGGTGCAGGACGGCGCCGACACGGCCACCTCCAGCTTCGACGGCGCCGTGATCTGCGCCGGCACCGCCAGCCGCGCGCTGGCCGCGGGGCTGGGCGACCGGGTCAACATCTATCCGGTCAAGGGCTATTCGATCACGGTCAACCTGACCGACGAAGCCAGCCGCGCCGCGGCACCGGTGGTAAGCCTGCTCGACGACGAAACCAAGCTGGTCACCAGCCGCCTGGGCGACGACCGCTTCCGCGTGGCCGGCACCGCCGAGTTCAACGGCTACAACCGCGATATCCGCGCCGACCGCATCCGCCCGCTGGTGGAATGGGTGCAGCAGTGCTTCCCTGGCGTCAGCACGCGCAGCGTGGTGCCTTGGGCGGGCTTGCGGCCGATGATGCCGGACATGCTGCCGCGCGTGGGGCGCGGGCGTGCGGCATGCATCTTCTACAACACCGGGCATGGGCACTTGGGGTGGACTTTGTCGGCGGTGACGGCGGATTTGGTGGCGGGGGTCGTTGACAAGGCGCTGGGAACCGCGCCGGCTGCGGTACCGGGCGCTGCCCTGGCACTGGGCCAGGCCTGATGTTGCGGGGGTAAAGGGCTCAGGTAAGTAAGCCGCACGCGCATTTTCAAGAGTCAGCGATTTCTGAATCAGCTGCATGGATTCAAACTTCGCCCGCGCCTGGAAATGCGACGTCTCTCATCGATTCCCCGGTACCGACAGGAAATACTGGTGGCGTCATCGGATCACCGATGATCGGGTGTGGAAAGCCCGGATGTTTAAGGTGGACAGGCGTTGCGCTTGTAACGTGCAACGCCTGTGTGCTCGCACGAACCAAGCTGGTTCCCTGGCGGGCCGGGCGAGGCAGCCGCAAGGCTGGCCGGTTCCCCACCTTAGACCGGTCTTTCCACCCTCGCTGTCTGGCCCGCCGCCCTCATGTGGAAATGAGTGGCGCGCATTCACTAGTGGGGAATCAATGACAACGATCGATGAAATGACCAACGAATGTCTGCAGCAGGTTCGCGCAGGAATTGACGGTGTTCTCGTACTCCTGGATCACGAAAGCGAACGCTCGGAGGGCTGCTTCAGCGCGCTTTGCCTGCTTGGCATGGTGAAGACGCAGCTTGATGGGCTGATGACTGAACGACAGCGGCTGCAATAGCAGCTCGCGGGTGTGACGGTGACTCTGCACTGTCACACCTCGTCCTGCGGGAATCAGAACTGATACACCACCTGCAACCCAGCCGCCAACGCGGCCGTATGGAACGCCGCGGGCGGCATACCGACAAAACACGTCATACCAGACTGAGCCCAGCCGAGAGCCCAGTCCTCCGCGCAGTCCAATCACCGCCCCGGCCAGTTGAGTGCCGGCCAGCGTGTGGTAATCGGACCGAAGACCCTTCCGCAATCAATAGCCGGACTACAGACCAGTTTGCTGGACTGGAAATCCGGAATCATCCGGACTGGTGTTCTGCGCGGGGATTCCCACGCCGGGTAGGGCCACTGTTGGCCATGAGCGGTCGAAGCTGACCAGCTGTAGGAAACCGGAGTTAACCGGAGCAGGCGCGCTTTTGCTGACTGGAAAACCGGAACTGAGTGGACTGGCGTGCAGGCGCAGGCAGGGGTCATGCGGCGGGTAGGGCCGCTGTCGGCCATGAAGCGACTTTCGGCCCATACGTCTGCGAGACATTCAAATGGCAACTTCACTCAGCCAGGAGTCGTTCGTTCGCCGAAAAGCGGCGTCGCGTCACGGCATCCGCCGTTGAAACTGTGCGTAAGATGTCGCCTCTCGCGACCGCCGGACTTCGGCTAGCAGCCGCATTCGGAAATGCCCCGATGCACAATGGTCTCCCCTCCCAAACGTCGCCATGAGAAAAATCGCTGCTTTCGGCATCAACAGTTTGCGCGCGAAACCGTCGAACTCGGGGTCACAAATGCAGGAGCTACGTTGACATACGTCGATTGAGCTGTAAAGAAGATTGCAACGCATCTACAAATACTCGCACAGCCATCGTCTGTTCACGACCTTTTAGCAACGCAAGAGAGAATTCGGCGCTGTGGCTTAGAAACGCGGGATTTATCGCTCGCATCAGGTCTTGCTTGACCCACTGCAAGGCATAATGCTCCGGAAGGAAGCCGATAAAGTTGCCTGACAAAACGAGTGTCGCGACGGCTTCCATGTGATAGACGGTGGCCGCTACTTTAAAGTTGCTAGCGTCGCTCAGCTCCCTGGATTCGCGCATATAACCCCGCGCAACGTAATCCAGCTTCTGCAAATCCTCTGTGTTGATGTCACTCGGAGCCGATTTGAAAAGAGGGTGACGATGGCTGCAGTAAAGACGTAGATTCTCTGTGTAGAGTGGCAGGTACGTCAAACCGGGATTCATAATACGGAAGGGTCCGATGCCAACATGTATTTTCCGCTCAAGCACCGCGGCCTCGATCTCGTCTGGGGATTTGATCTCCATTTTCAAAAAGAGATCACCGCCTTTTTGCTTGACGGCGCGGATCGCATCCGTAATTTGAGCCTGCACGTCGGTGATGGTGTTATCTACAACGCCGATTGCCAACTCGCCGCTGATCTCATGACGTATGGCGCCGATTTCCGCCCGGAATTCTTCCACCGAGTTCAGCAAGCTCTCGGCCGCCTGATAAACAGAATGGCCCTCTTCGGTCAGATGGAAGCCCCGCCGACCGCGCTCGCATAGCCTTAGGCCCAGTCGCTTTTCGAGATCCGTCATGTGGGAGCTTATCGTGGACAAATTCATATTGAGTGCAGATTCCGCTGCTGAGAGACCTTTCAAGTCAGCAACCGTTTTGAATATGCGCAACAACCGTAGATCGACGTCGGTCATTCTGATCATACTAATACCCCTCCATCCGCTGTCCGTGGGCTTGCACTAGTGGCTCCTACAGCTTACGTCGTATCCCACGGACAGCCTAGCATGGCCACCGACCATGAATGGCAGATTGGGAAGGTTCGAGGAATCCAAAACTAAAGTTCGAGAAGTTCTGATTCAACATGTGGCACTCGCGTGCAAGACTAAATGGACGCCTCTGGCTGAGGGCCGGACCACAGCATCGGAGCGCTGGTTCCAGTCGTACTAACTGCGAGGACCTTACTCATGGAAGAAAATATGTTTGCGCCGGTCACCGGCACGGTGACGCCACGTTATGCAGGTTTGGCCACATTGATGCGGCTGCCACACATCGGGCTGATGGATGAGAACATTCCAGACGTGGATATCGGGTTAATCGGGGTGCCGTGGGATGGTGGCACCACCAATCGTCCGGGCGCGCGACATGGCCCTCGTCAGGTGCGTGATATCTCGACGATGGTGCGCAATGTAAATCGAAGCAGCGGCATCAAACCATTCGAGATCTGCAATTGCGCGGACCTAGGGGATACGCCTGTCAATCCGGTGGATTTGATCGATTCGATGAATTGCATCACCGCCTTCTATGACGCAGTATGCAAGGCTAATATTGCGCCGCTATCGGTGGGCGGAGATCACCTGGTGACGTTGCCGATCCTGCGGGCGCTTGCAAAGGATGGGCCCGTAGGTATGGTTCACTTTGACGCGCATACAGATACGTGGAATCGTTATTTTGGCCATAACCTTTACACACATGGCACCCCCTTTCGGCGGGCGATCGAGGAGGGATTGCTGGATCCGAAGCGGACCATACAAATCGGTATTCGTGGGGCGTTATACAACGACAGTGAGAATGATTGGGGGGAACGCCAGGGCATTCGAGTCATCGACATGGATGAATTTCGGTCGATGGGTGTTGAT
Organism: Cupriavidus sp. UYPR2.512; assembly: GCF_000379565.1. Classification (NCBI taxonomy): domain Bacteria; kingdom Pseudomonadati; phylum Pseudomonadota; class Betaproteobacteria; order Burkholderiales; family Burkholderiaceae; genus Cupriavidus; species Cupriavidus sp. UYPR2.512. The sequence goes on from NZ_KB903175.1 coordinate 17,681, forward strand.
GCCGTGATCCAGGAAGCCGGGCGCGTAGTTGGAAACAGCCGCACGTATGTGACCTTCGATGTCGATGCACTGGATCCCGTATACGCGCCCGGCACTGGCACGCCGGAAATCGGTGGGCTGACAACGATCGAGGCCCAGTACATGATTCGTGGACTACGGGGCCTGAATCTCATCGGAGGTGATGTGGTTGAAGTGTCGCCGCCGTTTGACCCAACTGGCAATACGGCATTGGTCGCTGCCACGTTGATGTTCGAGATCCTATGTGTCCTAGCTGCCAACATCAGCAAGCAAAAGCAGCGCTAACCTCCGAACATCTGATCAGCACCGAAAGAAATAGACTGCCAGCCGTCGACTGAGATCGACAGCTAGGTAAGCCTCTACGCAGGAGACAAAGATGGACACTTCGAAATTCGGCGCGGAATCCTCCGCAATCTCACCCTCAGGTCCGGATCTAACCTCAGGCCCGACTTCCTCCCGGCTCATTGAACGGCGCTCGATTGACTTCATCCCGGAATCGGAAAGGCATGGCAGTCTGGCCAGTCAGTTTACCTTGTGGCTTGGCGCCAATCTTCAGATCACCGCTGTGGTAACGGGTGCACTGGCAGTGGTGCTTGGTGGCGATGTGTTCTGGTCGCTAATTGGCCTCTTAATTGGACAGATCCTGGGCGGCGCGGTCATGGCGCTCCATGGCGCGCAAGGACCTCAGCTCGGGCTCCCGCAGATGATCTCCAGTCGAGTCCAGTTCGGCGTCTACGGTGCGATTGTGCCCCTGGTGCTTGTCTGCATCATGTACGTGGGCTTCTCAGCGGGGGGCATGGTTCTGTCCGGCCAAGCGCTCAGCCATCTGATGGGTATAAGCAACGCCAGCTCGATTCTGCTGTTCTCGGGCCTGGTGATCATGCTCGCGACATTCGGCTATCGCACCATTCATTTCATGGGGCGAGTCTCCAGCGTGATTGGCGTTGTGGCGTTCCTGTACTTGTTCGCCAGCCTACTCAAAGGGCAGGACGTTGGCGCGTTGCTACAGAATCGCAGCTTCGATGTGGGGCACTTCCTGCTGGCCGTTTCCCTTTCCGCCTCATGGCAGATTGCCTACGGGCCATATGTCGCCGACTACTCGCGCTATCTGCCTCGCTCGACCTCGGCTTTCAAGACATTCCTCGCAGTTGGCATTGGTTCGGTGCTGGGTTCGCAGATCTCCATGGTCTTCGGTGTCTTTGCCGCGGCGTTGGCGGGCAACCAGTTCGCCGGACATGAGGTGAGCTTCATCGTCGACCTGGGCGCAACTGGGGTAGCCGCCATTTTGCTCTACCTGACGATCGTCTTGGGCAAACTCACGATCACCACGTTGAATGCGTATGGGAGCGTCATGTCGGTCGCCGCCATCCTGACCGGACTTGGTGGGCAACGGACCATCTCCGGCCGTACGAAATTCTTCTTCGTCGTGGTCATGGTTGGGTTTTCGACCGGGCTCGCTTTGGCGGCCGGGGAGCATGACTTTCTCAAGAAGTTCTCCGCCTTCCTTTTGTTCCTACTTGCGTTCCTGACTCCTTGGAGCGCCATCAACCTGGTCGACTACTACTTTGTCACCAAGGAGCGCTACGACGTGCCAGCGCTCTTCAACCCGGACGGCCGCTATGGTCGCTGGAATGCCAGGGGCATGACGGTCTATGTGTTGGGTGTAGCGGTGCAAATGCCCTTCATTGCTACCAGCTTCTACACCGGTGCATGGGTGGAGGCGCTCGGTGGTGTCGACATATCCTGGATCGTGGGTCTGGTTGTTCCAGCCGTGATTTACTACTACTTTGGCAGTAAAGCGAACGTGCCGCAGGCGCTGATCCTTCCAGCCGATCACGCCGAGTCGTAGTCCGACCAATGCGGCCTGCACCCGCGCGATATCGGGTCGGAGCACCTAGGGATTACCCGCGTCATGTCCGGAATACCTTGGAGAGCTGCGATCGCTACCGCACTACGCTGACCAAGTACCGACAAGGGCTTCCGGGCAGTTTGGCATCGCGAATTCAAAGGATGCATTCCGCTGCGGTATGCCCTATGCCGCGATTTCAATTGTCATGGGCATAGGCGGATTCGTAGTCTTCGACTCGACAAAGCAACGGGTATCACCGTGGTAGTTGATGTGGCCACCAACAGCTTCACGACAAGCGGCGGCCAGGGAGACGTGCATCCTGTTTAGCCAGCAGCCAGCGCCGGATGCCAGGTGCTGCGCCAGCATGCTTAGAAAAAGACTAAGGAGGAGATAATGAGAAGGAAAATCATTGGATCAATATTCTGTACCGTTTCCGTTCCGGCGATGGCGCAGAGTGCGGTGACGATCTATGGGGTGGTTGATGAGGGTATCAACTACACGAACAATGTGGATGGACATAGCTTGTTTGAGCTGCAGAGCGGCTTCGCTCAAGGCAGCCGGTGGGGTTTCAAAGGGGTTGAGGATCTCGGTGGTGGGACAAAGGCGGTCTTCCAGCTCGAAAACGGCTTCAACGTGAGCACCGGCCGCCTTGGCCAGGGTGGACTATTGTTTGGTCGGCAGGCCTATGTCGGCTTGCGAAACGACAGCATCGGGTCGGTCACGCTGGGACGACAGTACGACGCGGAAGTGGACTACGTTGCGCAGACCACCGCGAACGGGAATTGGGCCGGCTACATGTTTTCGCACGTGTACGACAACGATAACACCGACAATTCGTTCCGCGTCAACAACTCGGTGAAGTACACGAGCCCGACGTTCGGCGGCTTCCAGTTCGGTGGTATGTACGGCTTTAGCAATAGCACAGACTTCGCAAACAATCGGCACTACAGCTTCGGTGGCCAGTATGCGAATGGCGGATTGCTGATTGCCGCGGCCTATCAGCAAACGGACAACCCGTCGTCGACCGCCGGCGGGGCGCTCAACAATGCCGGGGACGCCAACTTTATTGGCACACGGCTGAGAATCTTCGGCGCGGGCACCAACTACGCGTTTGGGGCGGCCACGTTGGGCTTTTCGTATACCAATACCGAGGTCATCGAACCGCTCGGCAACGGGTATGCTGGCGCAATTACTCCGCCCTCCGGGCCGGCGTCGTCGCTGCGATTCCAGAACTTCGAGTTGAACGCGAGATATCAACTCACCCCCGCCCTGTTCGTTGGTGTCATGTACGTCTATACGCGCGCAAACCTCCATGTGACGACGGGAGTCCAGCATCCGACCTATCAGACGGTCGGCATGATGGCGGACTACAACTTCTCGAAGCGGACGGACATCTACGTGCAGGGTGCCTACCAGCGCGTTGGTGGCGACTCGACTAGTACCGTGTTGGACTTCGCGCAGGTGACGTCCGCGAGCGGCATTTCGTCTAATCAAAATCAGTTAATGCTGCGCGTGGCGCTTCGACATAAATTTTGATTCCAATGAATCGTCATTGTCGTGGCTTATTTTATGAATTGTGAACGCCATGCCATTATTTATCGATACTAGCGCGGGGAGAGCGAACACTGTCGTCAGTACGCCGCCCAACAGTCCGCCAACGCCGTGAACATCGAACACGTCAAAGGAGCCGTCGAATCCTAGCTGAGCTTCTCAATCGGCAGGGTTCAGCACGGCCACACCACCAGCCCAACTGCCAGAGCCCCCACAGGGCCGACATAGCCGCACGCTGGCGTTATGGCAACCTGTGAGGCGATTGCGCCCGAGACCACGTCTAGCAGGCTCGGCTTGCCGCGGTGCAGCTACGCCAGCGTCATCCATGACAGCGCCCCGTTGCAGCCCTCAGCATGGTATTCAAGATGGTTCGAAAAGCCGCCATTGACGCGGCTGTGCTGACAATTGCCGAGTACAGGCACTCAGCATTGCCGAATCGACGAATGTGGCACCTTCCTTGACCATCCAGCGCTCTCAAAGGTCGTCAAGCCTAATAGCATCGGCAAATGCGCGCAACGCGACTCGAACGGGATGCGCGTTTGTCGCAATCGTGCTGCGGGGCGAGCAGGGTTGAGGCGCGGTGTTCCTTTCGGAACCCGACGAAATGTTTTTCACCTTCGCCGACGTATCGGCAAGGTGTTGCTATTTCCTGGATTCGTATGCCATCCGCACCGCCAGACCTGTCAGAACGCTTCCCATCAGCCAGCGTTGCACTAATAGCCACTGCGGGCGTCCTGACAGGAAGGTGGATATCGATCCCGCCGTCACGACGATAAGTGCATTCACAGCGAGGCTGATCGAAATCTGAACGCTGCCGAGCGCTAGCGATTGGGTAAGAACACTGCCGTGTCCTGCCGTAATAAATTGGGGGAGCAGAGACAGATACATGACGGCGATTTTTGGATTCGCCAAGTTGGTGATAAACCCCATGCTAAAGAGCTTCCTTGGGGTATCGACCGGTAGGTCGCGTACTGCAAACGCGGACCGTCCGTCCGGTTTAACCGCTTGCCAGGCAAGATATAGAAGGTACAAAGCGCCGCCAAAGCGAAGCGTGTCGTATGCGTAAGGTACCGCAAATACGAAAGCCGTAATTCCGAATGCCGCACAGAGCATATAGAACACAAAGCCGAGAGCAACACCTCCCAACGAAATGAGGCCTGCGCGTCTACCTTGGCAAATTGAGCGGGAAATTATATAAATCATGTTCGGCCCTGGCGTTAAAACCATTCCCAACGCCACAAGAGCGAACATGAGCAACTGTGAAAAATCAGGCATAACCCATCTCCAAGGATAGTAGGTAATGCCCAGGCGCGCGGCAGCTAGCAACCTCACGCTCCCCGATAGTGCTCCATCTGTATGCGCCAGTCACATGAGTGCAGAAATCATAGCACAGGAGAAAATACTTTAGGCTCGGCGGAGCCGTGGTTGTGCTCTTACAGACAACCAGCCAACATGGGACGATCACTGGTGTCCGTTGGGCTGACAAAGTGGACCGATCGGCTTTCCGGACTTCAGGTTTTCTGCCGAAGAACTAGCCGAAATTGCGCGGTTCCTGCCAGAACGGGCTGGTACTAAGCGGTTCACAAGAAATATCTCTATGCTGTCGAGCCGAACAAGAACTGCGACATAGACGATGTCCGTTTGAAGGCCGCTGGAACTGACGAAGGAACAACGTACTGAGCTCGAGGCTCTGGCGAGAAGCCGCCGTGATTGGAGAACACTAGATCTATAGTGCGATGTCATACCACACGCTATTCTCACTAGATCGCCCGGCAAACGAACGTCCGCTAGCCGGAATGTTGAAAGGCTGTTGTGGGTCGGAAGCGGAAATCCGTGGTCGCTGCCGGCCTGGCGACCGACGATCGCCCGCCTTCGGCCAGTTTCAGCCGTTCGCTATCCGCCGAAGACGATCTGAGGATCGCGACGTCGAGACTACCATCTGGAAACGGCGCAGCCCTACGCCTTGAGATCTGTTGCCGCGAGATCCTGAACTTCTCTTGGCCGAAGGATTTTTTCAACGAGCCGAGCCGACATCTGGCGGCTCAGTAGTCTCTGCAAGTTCGCCAGCAGTCGATTTCGCCCCCCCACAACCCAATAGCTCAGATTGCGATCGAGCGCCCACAAGGCATCCTGCACCACGTTCGCGACCGGCATCGGCACGCCGACAGCAGCCTCCTTCGCGCCAACAACGTCGAAAAAGGCCGTTTGCGTCGCGCCAGGACATAGCGCGACGACCCGGATGCCCCGATGCCGGTTCTCAGCCCAAACAGCTTCTGAAAATGACAGGAGAAAGGCCTTCGTCGCGCCGTAGACGGCCATATACGGATCGGGCTGGAATGCCGCGGTTGACGCGACGTTGATGACTGCGCCGTCGGATCGCGCTTGCATCCCCGGCAGCAGAAGATGAGTCAGCTCGATCGCGGCGATGCAGTTCACCAGAACTTCATCGCGCTGGCACGTCAACGGAATCGTTTCAAAGCGCCCGTAAGCTGCGAAGCCCGCATTGTTGATTAGCACATCGACGACCGTGCCGGTCTGCTTCAGATGACGATCGATCGTGTCGACGGCGTTGGCCGCGCTCAGGTCGACCGTCAGAAAATCGGCGTCGCACGCATAGTCGCGTCGCAGTTCTGCGGCCAGATTGCGCAGCTTGTCGTGAGAGCGTGCGACCAGCAGGAGTCTCGCACCGCGTTCGGCCAACGCATAGGCAAACGCGCGCCCGATACCCGAAGATGCACCGGTGACGAGTGCTGTTTTTCCGCCAAAATCGAAAGATTTGCTCATAGCTTGCTGATGGAGTGGAACGGGAGTTGCACTCTAAACCGTTGACTATAGGCAACGGTCAAGCGTAAATGTCGTTCCACGACATTGATTGGAGGCAGCATGCGCATCGGCGAGCTATGCAAGAGGGCGGGTGTATCGCGCGACACCGTCCGTTACTACGAACGTATGGGTCTGCTGGACAAACCAACACAACCTAACGCGACGAACACTTACAAGCGCTATTCCGAACTTTCGTTACAGCGGATACGGCTGATCGTCCACGCGAAGGAGTTGGGCTTCACGCTGGCGGAAATTGGCGACGTTGTCCATGTATGGGAAAGTCCGACGTTCGGCGTTGACCAAAAGGTCGCGTGCCTGCAAGCAAAACTCGCCGAACTCGACGCAAAGAGTCTTGCGTTGATCACGCTGCGAACAGGGTTGCTGAATGCGTTGGCCAAAGTTGGCGGCGATTGTGTCGAAGAAGAAATAGCGTGATGAGTCGCGGCCGTGCAAGTGTCATGTTGCCTCGAACAGGAACGTCAATGGCCGCTTTGGGTCGAGGGTGTGTGAAAACGTCCCGATCACCTAG
>NZ_KB903176.1:0-24164 GCF_000379565.1 Cupriavidus sp. UYPR2.512
GCAGCACAGAGCTGCAATGGCAGCAGCCCCTGTCCCGCGCCACCGTCATCAGGTCTTCGTCGATCCGGCGTAACAGGGCAAAAAACGCCGGCGTTTGTAGCAAGGCATGGCACACTGCTGAGGTCTCCTTCATTGCTCGACACAATAAAGGCGACATCTTCCCTCAGGCGCGTGCGCGCACGCTCCCTGAGGGAACCCCTCTAGCGTCCATCACCGTTCTTGCTCAAATCCCCGCGCTATCGGCATCACGAAAGCTGCTTATGCACACATGGCGCACGAGGTTTCCGTCGTAGATTGAAAAGGTACTGGTTCTCCAAAGAGGATGATCATGCCCCGACGCTACGCTGCTTGCCTCACTCTCGGCGCGCTCGCCGTGGCGGTCTCTACGGCCGCGGCGGCGCGCGTGGACGTTGACGTGAACGTGGGCCCCGCCCCGGTCTACGTGGCGCCGGCCCCGCCGCCGCCGGTGATTTATCAGCCGCCGCCGGTGGTCTATCAGCCGGCTCCCGCCGTCGTGGCCGGGCCGGCCGTCATCGTGATCGGCTGGCATGGCGACCGCTATTGGGACGGCCGCCGCTGGTGGGGCCGCGACGAGTGGAACCACCACCATCACCCGCATTACGACAAGCATCATCACAACGGTCACCACGGTCACCACGGGGATCACGACCACGACTAAGCGGCTGGTTGAAGCATTCCGGATGGGCGACCTTGCGTAGAAGCGGGCCGCCCAGGGCGATGTAGGCCATGCCTTCAGAGACATCCGGGGCGCCTTTCGTAGTCCCGAGCAAGCCTTTCGTTTCCTTGGCGACGGGGCTGCGGACCCTCCGGAAGCGCTGCAGGCAGGGTATCTCGTTGATGCCGTCGACATATCGCTACCCCACAATCTCTGACGCCTAGCCTCGTCAGCATTCTTTCGATGCTGATGGCCGCCGGGCTGAGCGAGGGTCACGCCAGCGCAGGATGCCAGGCGCCCGCTGGGGTCCCGTGCGGGATTTCGTCTGGACCGGCATATTCGGAACCTTCGCAACGATCCTGCTGGTGCCGCAGAGCAGCCCGTTGATCGGCGGCCAGATCCTGCTCGCCTTCTTGGACTCGCTGCCGGCGGCTCCGGCGGTGGTCAAACGGATGCGCGCACTGGTGAACGATGCCGTCACCGACCCCACCGTCCGCCAGGCGCTGGCGCGACAGGGGATGACGCCGCAGACCATGGCGCCGGCGGTCTTGCGCGCGCACAGGCTGGCGTATCGGGAGCGTCGGGCTGCATGGACCAGGACGGCGGACATCGAGCCTGAGTGACCGTGGCGATGGCCGCGCTCGATGCGCCAGACCGATGACGGTATGCTTCACGCCTCTGAGTTCAACGCACAGGACGATCTTGGCACGCACAACAACGCAGGGCATGACGAAGGCAGGCTCCCCATGGTGGCGCATCGGCCTGGCATTGGCTGGCGCATTGCTGGCTGGCGACGCCATCGTGCTGATGCTGATGGGCCTGTTCAACTTTGGCGTTGTCCTGCCCCTGGCGATCGGCGCTGCCTTTCTCGCCCTGTCATGGCGCTGGCACGCCGTGGCGCGTTGGCGCGCGGCGAGCCGGCGGCACCGGCGGATATGGGCGGCAGGCTGGACAGCGTTTGTCGCGTGGCTGGTCACGGTGGCACTGTTCTTCTATGGCATCCACAGCGGCACGGATGCCGCCAGGTTCAGCGGACCGCCGCCGGCAGCCATCATCGTGCTCGGTTCCGGCACGCCGAACTGTCAGGCCTCAGCCACGCTGATGGCGCGGCTGGACCAGGGGCTGGCACAAGCACGCCGCTGGCCGCAGGGCAAGGTCGTGGTAAGCGGCGGTCAAGACTTTGGCCTGCGCTGCCGCGAGGCCGACATCATGGCCGACTACCTGATCGCGCGCGGGTTGGCGCCGGACCGGGTCATCCGCGAGGGACGGAGTACCAGTACAGAGGAGAACATGGTGTTCAGCCGGCGGCTGCTTGAAGCGCAGGGCGTTGCGGCCGCAGAGCCGGTTGTAGTGGTGACGAGCGATTTCCACGTGCGCCGTGCGGTGCGGATTGCGCGGAAGGCGGGATTTGGAGCGGTGGTTGGGGTAGGGGCCGCGACGCCGCTCTATCTTCGATATAACGCCTGGCTCCGCGAATACTTCGCGGCGATCAGTGGGTGGGTATTGCAGGAGTATTGAATCCCGCCCGCACCTCCATTACTAGCCGCGACAATGAGAGCCTCGCCAATTTGGCAGGACTCCATCCTTGTCGTCAGCGCGTAGTAATGGGCAGGTCTCAAGACAGCGGCGCCGCAATGTCTGTGGCGAAAATGCCTTAGCCCCCTTTTGGGGGGCGTCAATCAGGCCGGAATGGCACATAGTTGCCATAATCCATGCCGGCCAGCCTTTGCACATTCGCGTGGTCGCCGATATACGAAGGCTTACTTCGCATGAGGCGGGCCATGTCCGGTAACGAGGCCCACGTGCCCACGAGTCCAGCGGGGCATGATCACGACGTGACGCTTTCGGCGCACACCGGCCCGGCTCCACGCGGTGAGCACGGGACTAGAGTGCGTGCTGCTTGTCTGGTTCGCTGACCTCGACTAGCCTGCTATCGATGTCGATTCTTCGCTGCGCTGCGATACCCTGATGCCAGAACGCTCGACCACCCGATATGGCAAGGCGCTGCAGCGCCTGCGCCAGGTCTTTTCCCCGTTGAACCTGGGGGCGGCGGCGTGGCTGATTGCAACATGGGCGTTCGCTGCGTTTCAGCTCGTGAGCGAGCGGGATCGCTTGCTGCACGACGCCGCGCAGCGTACCCAGGCGGAGGCCCGGGCGTTCGCCGCATACTCGAAATCCAACATCCTGCGGCTGTCCGAGTTCCTCCTCGACCTGCGGGCCAGTTGGCTGGTCAGCGAGCCGGGGTTCATCGACATGGTGCGTGAGCGTGAGAACCTGGTGGTAGACCTGTCGTTTCAGGTGTCAGTGATCGACAAGCATGGCCTGCTCATCTACTCGTCCATCGCCCCGCCCGCACCCGGCGAGAAGATCGACCTGAGCGGGCGCGAGCATTTCCGAGTCCATCAGAACGCGAACGGGCGCGACATGCTGTTCATCAGCGACCCGGTGAAGGGCAAGGTCTCGCGCAAATGGTCGATCCAGTTCACGCGCCCCATCCTGCGCGCGGGCAGCTTCGATGGGGTCATCGTGGTCTCGGTCAGTCCGGAGCAGTTCGCCAGCTTTGCGCAGGCGTTCACTAACCGCGATGGCGAAGTGGCCTCGGTCATCAAGACTTCCGGCCAGGTCATTGCGCGCGTGCCGGCCCTGGAGGGCACGCTGGCCAGGGCGGTCAGCAACAGGCCGTACCTCGCCAGCGACTCGCCCCAGTCTGGTAGTTATCGGGCAGTGTCGGGGTCCGAAGGCGTGGAGCGGGTCTTCGGCTACTACCGTGCGCCGGAGTTCGGGCTCAATTTCGTGGTGGGCGAGTCGGTCGGCCTGGTGCTGGCGCCCTACGAGGTTTATCGCCGCGTTACCTTGGCCGGCGCCATTGCTTCCACGCTGCTGCTTGGCCTGTTGTACTACAGCCTGCGCCGCTCCATAGCGGAGCGACGGCGCCATATGGAGGAGATGCGGCTGGCTTCGCTGGTCTATTCGTCCAGCAGCGAGGCCATGGTGGTGACGTCGCTTGATGGCACCATCATTGACGTGAATCCGGCCTTTGCCGCCGCCACCGGCTATACACCCGCGGAGATCAAGGGCCGCTCGGGCTATAGCATCAGCGGGGCAGGCAATGCGGCAGGGCTGGTCGAACGCCTGCGGGCCACCGTGGCAGCCAAGGGCAAATGGAGCGGCGAATTCTCGATCCGCCGCAAGGACGGCAGCGAGTTTCCCGCCTACCTGACTGTGGATACCTACCTGGCCCACGCGTACGGCGAGCGCCGCCGCGTTGCGCTGATCCATGACATGACCGAGAAGCGCCAGGCGGAGGAAGTCATCCGGCACCAGGCGAATTTCGATGCGCTCACGGATCTGCCCAACCGCCGCCTGTTCTTCGACCGGCTGGAGCAGGAGATTGAGCGTTCGCGCGGCACGCCGGATGTGCTGGCGCTGCTGTTCATCGACCTGGATCGCTTCAAGGAAGTGAACGATACCCTCGGCCACGACCAGGGTGACCTGTTGCTGCTGGAGGCGGTGCGGCGCATTTCGGCATCGGTGCGCGCGTCGGATACCGTGGCGCGGCTGGCCGGCGACGAGTTCACCGTGATCCTGCCCGCGGTGGGCGATGCCGGCGTTGCCGAGGACATTGCCCAGGCGATCCTGGAGCGGATTGCCGCGCCTTACCGCCTGGCCGGCGAGCTGGTGGTGGTGTCGGCCAGCATCGGCGTGGCCACCTGGCCCAAGGACGCCGACAACGCCGAGGCCCTGCTGGTGTGCGCCGACCACGCGATGTTTGCCGCCAAGGATGAGGGCCGCAATCGCTGGAAGGTCTTCACCCAGGCGCTGCTGCAGGCGGAGAGGGAGCGCCTGCGCATCACGCAGGACCTGCGCACGGCGCTGGCGTCCGGGCAGTTCGTGCTGCACTACCAGCCCATTGTCAATCTGCGCACGGGCAAGGTCTGCAAGGCCGAGGCCCTGATTCGCTGGAACCATCCGGTGCGCGGGCCGATCCACCCGGCCGATTTCATTGCCGTTGCGGAGGAATCCGGCCTCATCATCGACATCGGCCGCTGGGTGCTGACGGAAGCGCTGGACCAGCTTGCGCGCTGGCAGGTGCTGCTGGGCAAGGGCTTCCAGATCTCGGTCAACAAATCACCAGTGGAGTTCTGCGCGCCTGCAAGCGGGCCCGAGTCCTGGTCCAGCATGATCGAGCGCAGGAACGTGCCGGTGGGCAGCCTCGTCATCGAGATCACCGAAGGCTCGCTGATGGAGCAGAACGCCGATGTCATGGACCAGCTCTCCCGCTTCCAGGCGTCCGGCATCGAGATCGCGCTCGACGACTTCGGCACCGGCTACTCGTCCTTGTCGTACCTGCGGCGCCTGGACATCGACTACATCAAGATCGACCAGTCCTTCATCCGCTCGCTGACGCGGGGCCCGGACGACGTGGCCTTGTGCCACGCCATCATCAGCATGGCGCATGCACTGCGCATCCGCGTGATTGCCGAGGGCGTCGAGACCGAGTCGCAGCGCGACATCCTGCTGGCTGCCGGCTGCGACTACGGGCAAGGCCACTTCTTCTGTCCGCCGGTGGAGGCCAGCGCGTTCGAGGCCTTCGTGAGCGCCGTGACTTGAGGCGAGCGGCGTCCTTCGGTGCCTTGGTCGGGGGCTCGTCTGGGCTTCGTCCTTGCGCTTAGTTCCCGCGCTTAGTCCCTGCGCTTCTCTCGCATGCTGTCAGGCGACGTGGAAGATGGGAGAGCCGTTGGCGGCCTTGCAAAGGAATGAGGATAGCCTTTGGACGTGCTATGCCTCTCCGCTCGCCTTCAAGAAGTCCACAAACGCCCGCAACGGCGCCGGCAAGTGCCTTCGTCCCGGATAGTAAAGAAACGGCCCTGAGAACTTCTGCCACCAAGGCTCAAGAATCGGCTCCAGCGCCCCGCTTTCGAGATACGGCCTCAGCTTGCCCTCGAAGATGTGGATTACCCCAACGCCAGCCAGCGCCGTACTGATCGCCAAGTCGATCGACGCAGCAGGCCGGATCAGCAACCGGTGCGGCGGATCCAGCCGCAACGCCTTCCCATCCCGCTCGAACACCCACGGTGGCGTGGCGCCACTGGCGAACTGCCCGCGCAGGCAGACGTGCGAAAACAAATCGCGTGGATGCTCCGGCCTGCCGTGCCGGTCGAGATAGCCAGGCGTTGCCGCCGTCGCGAAGCATTGCACGCGCGGCCCGATCGGGACGGCGACCATGTCCTGCTCAAGCCGCTCCTCGTAGCGGATGCCTGCGTCGCAGCCGATGGCCAGCACATCGACGAATCCATCCTCGACCACGAGCTCTACGCGGATGTCGGGGTAGGCCTCCAGGAACGGCGGGAGGATGGCTGGCAACACCGTCCACGCGGCGCTCGATGGCACATTCAGCCTGAGCGTGCCGGAGGGCTTGTCACGGAAGGCGTTCAGGACGTCCAGCGCGGACTCCATCTCGCTGAACAGCGGCGTGAGCCGCTCGAGCAGGCGCAGCCCCGCTTCGGTCGGGGCGACGCTGCGTGTGGTGCGGTTGAGCAGGCGCAGGCCCAGCTTCGCCTCCAGGCGGCGCACGGCGATGCTGAGGCTTGACGCCGACACGCCGCTGATCCGCGCCGCATCCCGAAAGCAGCCGGCGCGGGCCACCGACACGAACGCGGCCAGATCGTTGAATTCCATACCATTGTTCAAATTTTGAAACAGCCCATTCAATCTAGGCCGGATTATCAAACACTGCAACGCCAACCATACTGGCGCCACCTGTTCAGCCAAACCGAATCAAGGAGAGCGCCATGTCCACCACGTCCCAACCTCGCCGCCCAGCCACCACCTACACGCTTGCCGGCCGCACCGTGAACCGCATGGGCTACGGCGCCATGCAGCTCGCCGGGCCCGGCGTGTTCGGCCCGCCGAAGGATCGTGACGCAGCCATCGCCGTGCTGCGCGAAGCCGTCGCGTCCGGCGTCAACCACATCGATACGAGTGATTTCTACGGCCCGCACATCACCAACCAGCTCATCCGCGAAGCCCTCCATCCTTACCCGGATAACCTGGTGATCGTCACCAAGGTAGGCGCCCGCCGCGGCGAAGACGCCTCATGGCTGCCGGCGCTTGAGCCGGAGGCCATCCGGCAAGCGGTCCATGACAACCTGCGCAATCTGGGTGTGGAGGTGCTGGACGTCGTCAACCTGCGGCTCATGGGGGATATCCATGCGCCGACGGAAGGCTCGATCGAAAGGGAAGTCACTGCGCTGGCCGAGCTGCAAACGCAGGGGCTGGTCCGCCACATCGGACTGAGCAACGTGACATCGGCGCAGGTGGCGCAGGCGCAGAAGATTGCGCCGGTTGTCTGTGTGCAGAACCAGTACAACCTGGTGCAGCGTGGCGATGATGCGCTGGTGGATGAACTGGCGGAGCAGGGGATTGCGTTCGTGCCGTTCTTTCCGCTTGGCGGGTTCACGCCGATTCAGTCGGCGGGGTTGTCAAAGGTGGCGGAAGGGATCGGGGCGACGGCGATGCAGGTGGCGCTGGCCTGGTTGCTGCACCGGGCGCCGAATGTGTTGCTGATTCCGGGGACTTCGTCGGTGGGGCATTTGAGGGAGAACCTGAAGGCGGGGGAGATTGTGTTGACGGATGCCGTTCTTGCGGAGCTGGATGAGTTGAGTCCAATCGGCGGACATTGAAGTCACTACTTGGAATGAATCCCCGAACGTGTCCACGCGCACCGAAGGAGCGAACAGAACGACATAGCTTAATTGTGTCAGCGCAAATGAATGTGCTCGAAGACAGGGCTTCAATCCAGCAGAGAGGGACGCAATGACTGACCACGAGGACAAAAAGACGGCCCCGCTCCCATGGCGCTGGCGCATTGCACTTGCCCGCATCCTTTGCGCTTTGGTGCTGGGTCTCGCCGGCTTTCTCTGGACCGGCTGGCTGATGGTCACCGGACGAGGGTGGGAAGCCATTCTCTGCATGATTGCAACGTGGGCATGTGCACGCCTTTTGGCCGGGGGCTTGTACGGCTACAAGGGATAGGCCGCAGCCTCCGCCGCAATTGAAATGCACCTGCCTGAGTAGGTCTCAGTGATCAACGGCTTGATCTTGACGGACATTGAAGCATCAACTTGCAGCACTACCAAAGCGGCGCGAGACCAATTGGCCCGCGCCGTTTTGCTTTCAGGCCCGCATTGCGCGGGCCTGCCCTTCGTCAGATAAGTGCCTGCAGGCGGTCGGCGCTTTCGATGAGCTGTTGCCTGAGCGGCAAAAGCAGGGCGTGGAGGCCGATGCATTCGGGGATGCTGTCGCTCTGCAGATCCAGCAAGGTCAGGGCGGACTGAAGGCCGGCGCTGACGCGCAGGATGTCGTCAGTGACTTCGAGGATGTGGTCCTCAAGGGTGACGGCGTTGCTGGGTGGGGGCGGGGCGGCTTTGGCTTGGCGGCGGAACTGAGCGCGGTCGGCTTTGGCCAGGTTTTCGGATAGTTGGGCTTGCTTTTGGGCGAGGGTGGGCTCTTGGGGAGCTGGGGTGGTGCTAGTCATTGCGACCTCCGTATATGTGGGATAGAGGCCCGCTGTCCGCTGTCAACCGGGGTGGGCGACCTCGCTCAAAAGCGCCTGCTATCTATGAGCGCTGAAGAGCCAGCCACCGGATCATATACCTTAAGTCGCCCAACCTTCCTATTCATGTTCATCAAGCTCCCTCAAGGTTTTCGTCGGCCTAACACTATTTAGACTCGCCTGCAGAGTTGCCGCAAGCTTTGGATGGCTGTTTCTGACTATTCCAACACAATACTGGAATCTATAAAATTTCTTAATATATCCCAGCTTGGAACGGTCGATGACCTTCTCGCAGAAGGCAGGAATAATCTTTCGAAGTCTTCTTAACTCTTGCTCGCCATAGATCGGCTTTATTTCTCTCAAGATTGAGCGCAACCGAGACGCTTCCCGATGCCCCACTCGTTGGAGTAAAGCCACTTTTCCTGACAAGGCGTGAAATTCCTGATGATAAGATTCATCCTCTCGCGCGTGATTTTCTAGCGCTCGCTTACTTAGTTGCACCACGTGCGCTGCTATATCCTCTCGCTTCTTCCTTGCTACCCTCGGAGCCCCTCGATTAAGCCATAGCCCGGTGACCATCATCAGGTCCTTTGGGTTGCTTCTCGTGAGAATTCTATATTTAGCTTCGTGGTGGTAGAAATTATATGCGCGGAGCATTTTAATGACATCCGTCGTCACCCTATCAATCTCAGACGGCATCATTGACTTCTCGGAGCTTATCGTTATGTCATCAATCAGACGGGAATACCGAAGCCCCTTCGCCCTGAGGCGGGCGACGAGCCTATATTCTTTGTCAAACATTACGACATTCGACAAATAGGTACTGGTCGGCGCACCTTGAGGTACGAAGCCATTTAAGGTCGTTAGCTTTGCCAGGATTTCAGCAACTTCTTTGGGAAAGCGAAATAACAGCTTAAAAGCCTGTGCAATCGATTGTTCCGAAATGGAAGGAAAGAAATCCTTTACATCTATCGCAATAGCGACGTGCGCACCGACATGAACGCCCGCATTTGACAGGAAATCACGCGGATCCTCTGCTTTGATTCCACCGTGAAGGTAAGGCGGAAAGACGAGATGCGCAAAGATGCGGGAGACGACTTTCTTTTGAAGTCGCTTTAACTCATCGTTTGGGTTGCAAAGTTGCCGCGTTTTTTTACCTACCGTCTTTTCAAAGATATGGTAAAAAGACTGAATATCGGCTGCGACTTGAAGCAAGCGCGACTCTGCTACATCTAGAGATTTAGCAAGCGCCGCTACGGAACCTATGGGATTGCTCTCGTAATATATTTTATCGTACGTGGCCATACGAGAAGACCAAAAGGGGAAAGAAGTGGGGATTACCAGAAGTAATACCTCAGCACGAGCTGAAATACACAACTAGCAGCAAAGAAAATCAGCCGTTCATACTTCTGCCAAAAATCTCTGCCGTTGCCGACGCTGGCGGGCTTATCATTGCGAATGGCGGCCTCCCGACCACTCACAACTGAGTTCTGAACAACAATAGTGGTTACGTTTACAACAATATTTGTCATGTGATACCTCGTTTTCGGTTATAGATTTGCAAGCAAATCCGCCTACACCTAAACGAGTCACGAAAGAGAGCAAATAACCCGCGCCGGCAACTCCCCACGCTTTCACGCCTACCTGATGTACACCTCAGATTGGCACCCGTACGCGCCAGGAGCGATCTCGGTTTCCCAAGCGTTCGCCACCAACGCCCCGGTCGTGATTACATTTACATGTAATCGCTTACCTTCGCAGATAAGCGAGGATCTCTCTCGACCTAAGCAACCACCATCAACTCAACCCTCAGGCATCCACCTGATTGGCAAAGTGTAGCGAAATTCCAAAGTGCCGTGAACGGGGATTGGAAAGCGCAACATCAATTTGTATCTATTTTTTCTCTACCTCGTAGGTAGGGTTGCAATTAAATTGCGAGTTGAACTATTTGGACAACTTGCCTATCGCAATCCGCATCGCAAGGCGTCCTTAGCTGTAGTGAATATATCGTGGCATTGGAGTTGACGACCTTCTATGCACCCCCGTGAGAACCTATGGTCTGCCGTCAGCTCGGCGAAGGAGTAAGCGGCATCGACAATTTTGGGAGCCAGCATTGCTGCCTCGGAAGCAGTTGGGGATATCCCGTCCACACTCACCCCCGCTGTGACACAAGTGCGGCAACGGCACTGCACTAATCAGCGCGCCCTATTGAAGTTTGTCGACGGGTCCAATGGATGGCTTCAGAGCATCGATGAGTACGCCACCTCTCCCGGCCCCGGTGTCCAAGCGAGGGAGCCGTACGATGGTGCTGGGCTATTGCCGGGAAAAGGCTTCACAAACCAAATCGGGTTGACACACCCCTGCACCGCGCGTTCTTCGATTTTCAAAGCAGAAAGGCCGCGCCCCATGAGGGACGCGGCCTTTCTGCAGTCGTGCGAAATGTTAAGGAAGTCGATCTGACAACCCACAGCAACCCACCAGCCCAGATCGCTTCACTTATTTGTGAAAAACATCAACTTTTCTGAGATCCTACAATAAGTGTCGTCTCACAAAATAATTGGCAAACGGCACCTTACAAATCATGGACTTACCCATCTTTTCTGTGAAGCACGTCTTCCACTATTTTCAAAAAAAGTGGAAATTTCCTACTGACATCACAGAATAAGTGGTGTCACCCGTCGGACGATCCTTCAACGAAAACTCTTAGGCACTGTCCTTCTCCCTGGGCTAGTTTTTCAGCGGTTGCTGAATAAGCCCCCGCCACCTCGCCGCATACTCGTTTCCTTCACTGGAGCGAATCATGAAAGCTATGCGACGGTGCGCCGCCTGCGGCCAATCCTTCCTGCCGCGTCCCCAGGTACCGAAGCAGTGCTATTGCTCGGACGCCGCCTGCCAGCGCGAACGTCGGCGCCGCTGGCAAAAGCAGCGCATGCGAGGCGATCCAGACTATCGCGACAACCAAGCCCGAGCGCGAAGCAGCTGGCTTATGCACCACAAAGACTACTGGTCCCACTATCGAACTGCGCATCCTGCGTATGTTGAGCGCAATCGGACGCTGCAGCGTTCCAGAAACCTTCGACGTCGATCGATTGCAAAGATGGATGTGTCATGCGCCCGAAGCCCGCTGCCATCGGGCATTTACACCCTGCAGCGACAGACGTCTGCTGGCATTGCAAAGATGGACGCGTGGACCGTGGAGATCGTTGTACTGCCGCGGGGCGGCCCTCTCCTGCCCATGATTGCAAAGAGATGACGTGAGGCATGTTGGTGCACGGCCTGCTACTGTGGATCCGTGCGCTCTCCCAGGGCAGCGAACGACTTCCAGAGGAAGACATCCGCACCTCCATATGGTCCACTGGTATCGGGCATCGCACCGGAAAAAGTGGCTCCAGGAGCGTGAGAGCGGGTTCGCACATTGGCTCGTGGTCATCATGACAGTCGATCAATTCACCGAAGCTGCGCCGGCAAGGGACGTAGCGCTGCGCGCCGTCGAATACGTTCGGATGTCCACAGAACATCAGCAGTACTCGACGGAGAATCAGCACGAGAAGATCCGCGAGTACGCCAACAAGCGGGGCCTAGAGATCGTCCGCACATACGCTGACGAAGGCAAAAGCGGGTTGAGAATCGACGGCCGCCAAGCACTGCAACGCCTGATCCAAGACGTCACTGGCGGCAACGTCGACTTCCAAGTGATTCTCGTCTATGACGTCAGCCGCTGGGGCCGGTTTCAGGACGCTGATGAGAGTGCGTACTACGAGTACATCTGCCGGCGCGCCGGTATTCAGGTCGAATATTGCGCAGAACAATTCGAGAACGATGGTTCGCCTGTATCAACTATCGTCAAAGGAGTCAAGCGCGCAATGGCCGGCGAATACAGCCGCGAGCTTTCAGCCAAGGTGTTCGCGGGACAGTGCCGACTGATCGAACTCGGATTTCGGCAAGGCGGTCCCGCTGGTTACGCTTTGCGGCGGGTCCTGGTAGACGAGCATGGCCTGATGAAGGCTGAACTTAGCCGAGGAGAGCATAAGAGCCTGCAAACCGACCGCGTCATTCTAATGCCTGGACCGGACAATGAGGTCCGGATCGTCAACTTAATCTACAACTGGTTTATCGATGAATCGCTGAATGAGTACGAAATTGCAGCGCGCCTAAATGGAATGAGGGTGCGTACGGATCTGGATCGCGAATGGACGCGTGCAACCGTTAGGGAGGTTCTAACCAACGAAAAGTACATTGGCAACAATGTCTACAACCGCGTTTCCTTCAAACTCAAAAAGGCGCGCGTGCTTAACTCGCCAGATATGTGGATTCGAAAGGATGGTGCGTTCAAACCGATCGTCCCTCCTGATGTCTTCTACACCGCGCAAGGCATCATACGTGTCCGCGCACGCCGATACAGTTGCGAGGAATTGATACAACGGCTTCGAAATCTCTACAGGAACCGTGGCTTCCTGTCAGGGCTGATTATTGACGAAACAGAGGGCATGCCATCATCTGCTGTCTATGCATACCGCTTTGGCAGCTTGATTCGAGCCTACCAGACTGTTGGCTTTACACCGGATAGAGACTACCACTACCTCGAGGTCAATCGATTCCTGCGCCATCTGCACCCCACCATCGTTACCCAGACAGAGCAGGCCATTGCCGATCTTGGCGGCTCCGTCGTCCGAGATCCTGCCACCGACATCCTGGATGTCAATCGTGAGTTCACCGTCTCGCTCGTCTTGTCACGATGCCAGCCACATGAGAACGGTCGAAATCATTGGAAAGTGCGATTCGATACAAGCTTGCTGCCGGACATCACGGTAGCTGTTCGACTAAACGAGCTGAACGATGTGCCGCTCGACTACTACCTCCTGCCGCGGCTAGATTTCGCGCAGCCTGGCATTCGCTTGGCGGAGCGAAACTCAATCGAGTATGAGAGCTATCGCTTCGACACGCTGGACTACCTCTATCACATGGCAGAGCGCGCCAAGCTGCGGAGGGCAGCATGACCATGAAGCAACAGGCGGGGGAAATCCGCATGATCCCGATTGATCAAATCGAGGTGATCAATCCACGAGAACGTAATAGTCGGGTCTTTGATGAGATCGTTGGAAACATCAAAACGATCGGGCTCAAAAAGCCGATCACTGTAACGCCTCGAGCTGGCTCTAACGGCACGGAAAGGTACCTTCTCGTTTGCGGTGAGGGTCGTCTAAAGGCATTTCGCTCGCTCGGTGAGACAACCATTCCGGCGATGGTAGTTCATGTCAGCGACGAGGACGCGTTCATTATGAGCCTCGCTGAAAACATCGCTCGACGGCAATGCCGCCCGTTGGAGTTGCTCGCTGGCATTCGGCAACTGCAAGACCAAGGGTACTCCCCCAAAACCATTGCTGAGAAGACCGGCCTGACGCAGACGTATGTCCAAGGCATATTGATGCTGCTACAGCATGGAGAGGAGCGTCTTCTCATCGCTGTCGAGAAGGGCAAAATCCCGCTGACTGCGGCACTTTCTATCGCTGGAGCCGGCGATGACGACAAGGCGATTCAGGCGGCACTGCAGGAGGCTTACGAGTCGGGAAAGCTACGTGGCAAACAGCTGATGACCGCCCGGCGCATCATCGAACGTCGGCAGACATTGGGAAGGTCGGCTGCCAGATACATGACATTAAAAAAAGCCGACGTCACGACGTCCAGCCTAGTTCGCACGTACGAGAGTGAGGTGGAACGACAGAAGGCCATGGTTCGAAAGGCCGAGTTCACGCAGCAGCGCTTGCTGTTCGTCGTTGGCGCCTTTCGTCAGCTATTCGCCGACGAAAATTTCGTGAACCTCTTGCGCGCTGAATCACTGTCCACATTGCCTCAATACCTTGCCGATCGAGTCTGGCCAACCGGGGGTTAGCCATGACCGGCGTAACACTTGGCTTCGTGCCAGAATCCCTCTCCGTACCGGTAATTTGCATTCTGCCTTCGCGCAGAACACCGGCCGGAATCGCCAACACACGAAAGTTCAAACAAATCCGGTCCTCAATCGAGGAAGTTGGTCTAATAGAACCCCTTTCCGTAACCGCAGTCGACCACCAGTCCGGCCATCATCTGCTGCTCGACGGCCATATCCGGCTGATGGTTCTACGAGAGCTTGGCATTGTTGAAGCGCCATGTCTCGTTGCAACCGATGACGAGGCATACACATACAACAACCGTATCAATCGCCTGGCTACAGTCCAGGAGCACTACATGATTCGCCGTGCGATCGATCGAGGTGTCTCGCCGGAGCGACTGGCAAAGGCGCTCTCAGTCGACGTTAGCCAAATAATAAAGAAGGTCAATCTGCTCGATGGCATCTGTCCCGAAGCAGTCGAACTGCTGAAAGATCGGCAGTTCTCGCCAGAGGTCACAAGAGCCATCAAAAAGATGAAGCCAACCCGCCAAGTAGAGTGCGTGGAACTGATGGTCGCTGCAAATAATGTCTCCGTCGCCTATGCGGAAGCGCTATTGGTCGCGACGCCTGCTGTTCGACTCGTCGACGGCAAAAAGCCGAAGAGGCTCACCGGCGTGACCCAAGAACAGATGGCAAAGATGGAGCACGAGATGAGTAACCTGCAGGAACAGTATAAGCTTGTGGAGCAAACCTATGGGCAAGACGTATTAAACCTCGTTCTCGCTCGAGGATTTTTGTCGAAGCTCCTCGAAAACGATTTCATACTTAAGTACTTGAGCAGTCACCAGCCAGACCTTCTTCGGGAATTTCAATTGATTCTGGAAATTACGTCGCTCGATCAGTAAGGCGAGTTCACCTACTGGAACCTGGTATGGCAGCGGTCTGTCAACCCTCCTTCGTGCCCATCCGATTGACAAAGGACAGCGGGCCTTTCTTACCGATGCAAGGAGGTTCGTAATACAACCCACCAAAGCCCAACTAACCCAAAACCTAGCCAAAGCCGACCGCGCCATCGCAACAATCGCCCGCAGGATGGCACTGTCCCGCCGGTGCGCATCGATCCCAGCAAGAAACGACCGATCCACCTTCAACGTGTCCACCGGCAACGTCTGCAAATACGTAAGCGACGAATATCAACGGTTTCGACCAGGAGTCGTAAATGAACGTCAAGATTCGAACCTGCGTGCCCGGTCTCGTGGTCTTCATGCACGATGAAGGCAAGCTGACCGAAAACATTGGTGCCTTTGAACCGCTTATCAACAGCGATCGTACGTCCGCAGCAAGGTGCTGTTAGGCGCCTTCCCTACTTTCGCGGGGTCGGAGGGGATACTCGGGACGCTAGACAATCGAGGGTAGCAAAGCCTAACTTCCGACTGTGTACATTGCCAATTTTGGGAGCGAATGAGGAATATATGAAGGTTGAAATCGTTTGGGTAGTACCACCGCAGGCTATTGGAGGCCTAGCTTGCCCCGTAATTCCTTACTCAGGATGAAACTCCTGCGACAGTACGTTATCGACTGTCCACGGCAGCGCCTCCGGGAGCACGTCGAGGTCAAGGCCGGCTTCGTTATTCGCGATGCCACGAGCCTTTGACCAGACAATATCCAGCCATGCATCGTCATTGAACTTGGCGCCAAGGCTTGGAGCTTCATTCAGGATATAGGCAACTTCCTTGCGCTGCGTGCCAATGGTGAACTGCCGACTCTTGCTTCGCCTTGACGGCTCAAACTGCCACTTCAAAAGATGAGCCAAAAGAACTGCCATCCGGCTCGTGAATTCGCGCTGCTCGCTTTTTCCCACGTCCTCAATCTCGTCCGCGATGTGCAAGGCGTCGATGGCCGACAGCTTGCCTGCGCGCAGCAAGGCAGCTTGCTCGCGTGCCCACGCTACCACATCCGTCTCGTAGCTCGTGCCCATGGCATGCCCCATCCTAAATCTAACCTAATGATAGATACACATGTGCGTCGCATCAATTGTATTTATGCGCCTTGCTGGGCGTGAGTGATCACTGCATCGGCGCAGCCTTAAGGCATACACTCTCAGGCACAGCCATGAGCGATGAGATGGTGCAGGTCGTGATCCGCAACATCGAAATATGGTTTTCTTCAGAGAATGGTAGTGACGAATCGGCGCGATTCGATTTCCTGTGTCCGATGGGGTTCGAGCGTTAAGTAGACACGGCGTCGGGCAGCATGCCGCTGGTCTTTAGGCCAGTCCGGGCGACTTGGCTGCCATCGCCTCAATTGGCCCCGAAATCTCAGGCGGGTTAATATTCGAGGGCTGCAAGATAAGACTCATGACTACATACTCCGAAGTCACCTCTCCCATTTACGCGGCTGCTTGCCAAGCGTATGCAACGGGCCGCGTTGCGACCGAGAAAAGGTAAAATGAAGAGCGCGCTTTTTGTCGACTTCGACAACGTCTATTCCGGTCTCAGGCGACTTGACCCCGCCTGTGCTGACCGCTTCGCCCGCCACCCTGCACAGTGGATGGAATGGCTGATTGGGTCGCTAAAGTTGCCGGATCACACACCAGAGGGGGCAAGGCGCCGCGTCCTTGTCCGCCGTTGCTATCTCAATCCACAGGCGTACCAACGGTTCCGCCCGGCCTTTAACCTCTCCGGATTTGAGATCGTCGATTGCCCGGCACTGACAAGTGAGGGGAAGACTAGCACCGACATCCACATGGTGCTGGACATTGTCGAGCTGCTGCAGCATGAGGCGGGATACGACGAGTTCATCGTTTTCTCTGCCGACGCAGACTTCACGCCAGTCCTGCGGAAGCTACGCCGCTGGGACCGTCGTACGACAGTTCTTGCCATCGGCTTTCCGTCGGCCGCGTACCGCGCATCTGCCGATCTCCTGATCGATCAGGATGACTTCGTCCGCAATGCCCTTGCAAATTACGACGATGCAGAGGTGCGACCTGCTCCCCCTGAATTAAGAACATCCCCTACGGATGCAGCGGAAAGTGCATTCAGAATGCTGCGCCAGACGGTGGCCGAGTCCCAGGGGCCGGTGCCCCTGTCTCGCCTAGCGTCGCTCATCCTTTCGAAGGTCGACGGCATCGACGCCTCATCTTGGGCGGGGTTCGGCAGTTTCAGGGGCCTGCTCGAGTCCAAGGGCGTGCTTCCCCTTGAGGTTTGTTGGGAGGGCGGTGGTTACGTCCGCGACCCCAAGCGACATGCCGCTCCTGCCCCGGCGGGCCGCCAGAATGGAGCTGACGGCGACACGCTCGTCAACGCGGCGACTAACTTGGTGAAATCTGAGGTGGCCAAGGCTAGGCAGCCAATTCAATGCGGAACCCTGGCGAACTTGATAATACAACGGCATCCGCAGCTTGCCGCGGACTGGAATGGCAAGGGCACGTTCCGCAAGTTCGCTGAATCCCTAGATGTCCGTCCCGTCGTGTTTGACTGGTCGGTTTCCGGCGGATTGGCCTCCGATCCGGCGAGAGTAACCCTAGCGCAGCAATCGCCAGAGGATTGGGGCGAGGCGCGGCAACTTTACTCGGCCGCAAGGATGATTCACGAGGTCACCGGAACGCCCCTGCTTTCCCCAACGAAGTATCAAGTTCTATTTGGATTCATCGAGGCTGACTCCGTCGCCCATCCATTCCACCTGATGGAAACCGCAAAGCGTGTTCGCGATCTTTGTAAGGCGGCTGAGACGCCCATCAGTCGATCCGACATCAACCATGTCTTGCGCGGCCTCCTATTCCGCGGCCACTCGTTCGACGCCGGGCCAAATGACGCTCCGATTCTCGGTAGGAAGCTGGTCGACAACGTGAAATCGCTCTGTCTTCGTGAACAAATGGAGCTTGACGATGTAACGGTCGCTGCAATCGAGTCTTGGCTTGGCGGCAGGCCCTCGTAGCGGGAAAATTCGCCGGAATTGGCAAAAATAAGAACGAACGAAGGTCAAATTCTATGAGGGACGACGAAGCCAGGACGGAAGTGGAAAACAGCTTCTCACCACGGTGCGCATCAATCGATCTCGAAGTAGGGATCGAAGATAAGCGCATTCACCAGTTTGCGGCAGTCCGCGGCGACACGGGCGAGGTCCTAGTCCATCGCCGTGGGGATCTTGCGGCGGCGCTGGAAAAGCTCGATACATTTTCGCAGACCTGCGCGTTTCTCCTCGGGCATAACCTGATAGCGTTCGACCTCCCTCATCTGGCGGCGGCGAACGCAAACCTGCGTCTGCTTGGCATGCCCGCGGTCGACACATTGCGGCTCAATCCCCTGGCTTTCCCGCGCAATCCCTACCACCATCTTGTCAAGCATTACCAGGATGGCCAGCTCAAACGTGGCCGTCTCAACGATCCCGAACTGGATGCCCGGCTGACCCTGGAGGTGTTCCGCGACCAGCGTCAGGCCATGCAGCAGCTTAACAGTGCCAATCCCGACTATCTTGTCGCGTGGCATTGGCTCACCACCGCCGACGAACCGGGTTCTGGGCTGAATGCTTTCTTTGCCTCGATACGCCGCGCGCTTCGACCGACGGACGAAGAAGCCACTGCTGCTATCGATCGTCTGTTGGCGGAGGAAAGCTGCGCCACGCATCGCAGCCGCATCGTGGCAGATGCCAAGCGCGAAGGTTGGGGGCTCGCTTATGCCATCGCCTGGCTTTCCGTAGCAGGAGGCAACTCCGTGATGCCGCCCTGGGTGCGTAGCCAATTCCCGGAGGCCGGTAGGCTGGTCAAGTTGCTTAGGGACACGCCCTGTAACGCCCCTGACTGCACATGGTGTCAGCTACGCCATAACGCAGACAAGGAACTCGTCCGCTGGTTCCCGTCATTACCCGGATTCCGACCGGAGCCAGTCGATGAAGACGGCAATCCACTGCAACGGGGCATCGTCGAGGCCGCAATGCGTGGCGAACATGCACTCGGCATCCTGCCCACTGGCACGGGCAAGTCAATCTGCTACCAGATCCCAGCGCTGTCGCGCTTCAACAAAACTGGGGCGCTGACAATAGTCATCTCGCCCTTGGTGGCACTGATGGCTGATCAGGTGTCCGGCCTCGAAGCGAAGGGAATTACTTGCTGTGCAGCGGTCAACGGCCTTCTCTCAATGCCCGAGCGGGCCGACGTTCTGGACCGCGTCCGGCTGGGCGACATCGGCATCTTGATCATCTCGCCCGAACAATTGCGCAACCGGGCCTTGCGCAAGACACTCGCGCAGCGTGAGATTGGAGCATGGGTTCTCGACGAAGCGCACTGCCTTTCCAAGTGGGGCCATGACTTCCGGCCGGACTACCGCTACGTCGGCCGTTTCATTAAGGAAAAGGCCGGCCAGGGGCCCGTTCCCGCGGTACTCTGCCTAACAGCCACCGCCAAGCCGGATGTCGTTGACGACATCATTGGGCACTTCCGCGACAAGGTCGGCGTCGAACTCAAGCCATTCAACGGTGGGGCTAATCGCACTAATCTCGATTTCTCGGTGGTGCCCACCACAGCGGAGGCAAAGTTCGAGCACATCTCGAAGGTACTTGCAGCTGCTCTCCCCTCGCACGGTAAGGATGGCGCAATCGTCTACTGTGCGACGCGCAAGAAGACGGAGGAGGTGGCTGCTGTCCTGCGCGAGAAAGGCATCCATGCCGAACATTTTCATGCCGGACTTTCGCCGGAAACGAAGAAGAGTGTTCAGGAGCGCTTCATCAACGGCGCGCTACGGGTAATCGCTGCAACCAATGCCTTTGGCATGGGCATCGACAAGCCCGATGTCCGACTGGTAGTGCACGCGGACATCCCCGGCTCCCTGGAGAACTACTTGCAGGAAGCTGGCCGAGCGGGACGCGACCGCAATCCAGCTCGCTGCGTGCTGCTGTACACGGTGGACGACGTCGAGAGGCAGTTTGGCATGTCCGCACGTTCGCGCCTGACACGCGTAGAAATACAAACCGTCCTACGTTCGCTGCGCAGCCTGGACCGCAAGAAGCGGCTCGACGGAGAAGTAGTCGCCACGCCAGGGGAGATCCTAGCGGAAGACCAGGAAGGGAACTTCGAGCGCGACTCTGCCACTGACGACACACGCGTGCGCACCGCCATTTCCTGGCTGGAGGAGGCCATCCTCCTAACCCGCGAGGAAAACCAGGTTCAAATCTTTCCCTCGTCTTTGCGTGTGAACTCGCTCGACGAAGCCACGAAGAAACTAGCTGGAACACCGCTGGCCGATGCCTATCGCCAGCAGCTGATGGCCCTGGTGGGGGCATTGCTGGATGCCAGCGCCGACGCGGGCATTTCCACAGACGAGTTGATGGGGATTTCTGGCCTCAGCGCCGAAAAGATCCGCGGCGCCCTCTTTGACCTCGAGCGTCTGGGCATTGCCAGTAATGACACTGCTTTGACCGCCTTCGTCCACACTGCCGTGGAACGCTCCTCGTCAAAGCGGTTGGAGGAGACGGAGTCCATGGAGCAGACTCTGATCCAAATGCTGCAAGAAGCGGCTCCAGACCTTCATAAGGACGAGCCCTCCGTGCTTCATTTGAGGCGCGCGGCTCAGCATTTGAAAGACGAAGGACACCCCAATGCCCTGCCGGAAAAGATCTGGCGCCTCGTGCGCAGCATCTCCAATGACGGTCGCACGGAAGACAACGGCGTCGGCAGCATGCGTATCCGGCGGCTGGACGCAGAGAGCATCCAGATACAGCTCCAACGTCCTTGGGACAAGCTAGCCTCAACCGCGAATCTACGCCGGGCCGCAGCGAGACATTTACTTGCGCATCTTCTCTCCTGCCTGTCACCTACAGCCCGCGGCACAGACCTGCTGGCAGAGACAACGCTGGGCAAACTTCTGTCGGCATTGGAAGCCGACCCGGCGTTGTGTGGACAGGTCAAGGAACCTGCCAAGCTACTCGACCGCGCTCTGCTGTGGCTGCACGAGCAGGAAGTCATCCGCCTGAACAAAGGCTTGGCGGTCTTCCGGCCCGCGATGACGATCCGGCTCGAACCGGACAAACGCGGCTTCCTGAAAGCAGACTTTACGCCTCTGCAGTTGCACTACGACGAACAGGTCACGCAGATCCATGTGATGGGAGAGTACGCGCAGCGCGGTCTCCACGCCATGCCGGAGGCCTATGAGCTAGCCAACGACTACTTCCGCTTAACACGGGACGCCTTTCTTCTGCGTTGGCTGCCCAATCGGGAAAAGGAGCTATCTCGACAGACCACACCGGATTCTTGGCAGCGGATCGTGGACGCGCTCAACAATCCGGCACAGAAGCAAATCGTCACCGACGACCGGGAGCAGACCAATGTGCTGGTGCTTGCCGGCCCAGGATCTGGCAAGACGCGCGTTCTGGTGCACCGCATTGCCTATCTAGTCCGCGTGCGGCGCGAGAATCCAAACGGTATCCTGGCTCTCGCCTATAACCGTCATGCGGCCGTGGAGATACGCCGACGTCTTGCCGGCCTAATCGGTGACGATGCTAAGGGTGTCACCGTTCTGACGTGCCATTCGTTGGCCATGCGTCTGGCGGGCGTTAGCTTTGCCGGGCAGGCCGACAAGGTCAATGACGACCGATTCAAGGAAGTGCTGGAGCAAGCTATCAAACTGCTTGACGGTACCGACCTCGCGCCGGAGGAAGCGGACGAGCAGCGCCAGCGACTGTTGGCGGGCTTTCGCTGGATTCTCGTAGACGAGTACCAGGACATCGGCCCAGCGCAGTACCGGTTGATCTCCGCGCTTGCAGGGCGTACTTTGCAAGATGAAGAAAACAAGCTCACCCTCTTCGCGGTAGGCGATGACGACCAGAACATCTACAGCTTCGATGGCGCATCGGTGGAATTCATTCGCCGCTTTACAGACGACTACCAGGCCAAGCCGCAGTTTTTGATCGAGAACTACCGTTCGAGCGCCAACATCATTGATGTAGCAAACGCCCTCATCCAACCGGCTTCCGAACGCATGAAGGCTGAACATCCGATTACCATCGACCGTGCCAGGCGGCGGCTGCCGGCAGGCGACGCCTGGGAAGTACGCGACCCAGTCGCGCAGGGCCGGGTCCAGGTGCTGCCTGCGGGTGAGTCCACAGCTCGGCAGGCACTGGCGGCGATCACTGAGCTACAACGTCTGGCCGCGCTCGACGCTGACTGGAAATGGAGCAACTGCGCGGTGGTCGCGCGCGAATGGCGGCACCTGGAACCGGTTCGCGCTTACTGCGAACACCTCGGCATTCCAGTCCAGATGGCAGACAACGAGGCAACAAAGTTTTGGCAGTTGCGTGAAACGCAGGCCCTTCTGGCGTGGCTGCGCAGCAGCGAGCGGAAGCTCATTGACAGTCATGCAATCAACCTCTGGCTGGACACGCAAGCCGACGGCCCGTGGTGGGAATTGCTGCGCGAGGCGGCGCACGCGTACGAACTGGAGACGACAGGAGTTGAGTTGCCCGCTGGCCACTTCATTGAGTGGCTGGCAGAATGGGGCCGCGAAGCCAGACGCCGCCAGAGCGGCCTTCTCCTTTTGACCGCGCACAGCTCAAAAGGCCTCGAATTCGACTATGTTGTGGTGCTCGACGGCGGATGGGAAAGAGTTGGAAAGAACGAGGACCAGGACGCGCCCCGCCGACTGTACTACGTCGCCGTAACGAGGGCAAAAAGCCTCCTCGTACTCTGCCGCTTAGCTGGCGGCAACAAACTGATCGATGCGCTTCCGGCTACGAGCGCGATAATGCAGCGCTCACCGGTGGCTCTGCCAGAACCGATGCCTGCGCTTTCTCGACGATATCAGCGCCTCACCCCAGCTGACGTGGACCTCGGCTTCTCCGGTCGCCTCGCTCCAAGCCATTCCATACATCAAGCGATCTCAGCATTGCGTCCCGGTAGCACGCTCGAGGTACGGCGCGACACCGACCGATGGGAATTAATGGATTCGTCATCCAAACTCGTGGTCGGGCGATTGTCGCGTGGCTACACCCCGCCGCTGGGATTGGCCCGTGTCTCTGCGCGCGTGCATGCCATCATCATCCGTAGATTGGATGATGAAGATGAAGGATTCAGGCGGGCTGTTCGTTCTGCGCAGTGGGAAGTCGTCTTGCCGGAGTTGATATTCGAGTCGTAGGTCGATGAAAACGAACATCGCGCACGAGTACGACCATCGAGCATCTGGATCGGCAGCGCAGCGACCACTCTTCAGTAGAGATCGCCGCCTTGCGGACTCGGATGGACGACAAACTGCCTGCACGCAATAATCGAAACTCCCTCACCGAGGAAATGGGCCTCTTGGAGCCATGAGCATTCATAAGCTGAAAGATCCTGATGCTGTCAAGCTGGCACTTGAAGAGTTTATGCAGCTCGGGCGGACAGCATTCCTGGACAAATATGGGTTCGGCAGGGCACGGGAGTACATGCTCAGAGATCCCCTTACAGGGGATCTCTACGATTCGAAGGCGATTGTGGGAGCTGCCTACGGGTATGCGTTTCCTGACGAAGGACCACTGAGCGCTGACGTCTTTTCCGGCGGCGAAGCAACCGTGGAACGCGTGCTCACAGACCTTGGCTTTGAGGTGGTGCGTGTTGGCCAGGAATGGAGCAGAGCAGAGGTGGAGGCCACGGTGCGCGACTACTTCCAGATGCTGTCTTCTGAATCCCAGCAGCTGCCGTATAGCAAGAGCGAGCATAACGCTCGCCTTCGGTCACTACTCAAGATTCGAAGCAAGGGTGCCGTCGAACTTAAGCACCAGAACATCTCCGCGGTCCTGCATCAGTTGGGGCTTCCCTACATTCAAGGATATGAATCGCCCCGGGTTTTGAGGAGGCTCCAACTCTTGCGAGAATGGAGCCATGAACAAGCAGATCAAGCATTCCCCCGAAGTCCAAGATCGGGCTGTTCGCCTGGTGCGAGAGCAACTCGGCGAGCATCCTTCGCTATGGGCGGCGGTCCAGGCCATCGCCCCAAAGATTGGGTGCTCGGCCCATACATTGTTGAAATGGGTCAAGCGTGACCAGGTGGATAGCGGCGAACGCGACGGCGTCACGACGGCAGAGCGAGAGCGCATCAAGG
>NZ_KB903177.1:0-23727 GCF_000379565.1 Cupriavidus sp. UYPR2.512
CGCCCAGCGACACGTGGCTGATTCAATCACCACGATCCGCCACCAACTCAGCATTCTCTTGATTGGTAGACTCGCCATGTGTCCGTGCTGTCGGAGGCCAAACAAACGACTTCTCTTGTGACACAGTAAGACTAGAGGGGTAAAATGTTGCTCAGAACGCTGTAAAGCTCCAGGACTTGCTGATAGCAACGCCATTGCGAGCGCCGGCAATCGTGGCGGTGTAAGTGCCCGCCGAAAGAGGTTGTGTCGGGAGCAGGAATACGACGCCAGCGTAGAGATTAGCGTCTTCGATGGCGCTTGCCATGGACCCCGCCTTGGCTTTGGACGAAACCAGCACACGAGCCGGGACTGTTGCGCCACCCTGTCCCACCAGCGCAAAACTGGACACGGTTAGGATGTCGTTGCTGTCAGGGGCAGGGACGCGGAACATGATTGGATGGCCGGCCAAAGTCAGATCTGGCGCGGGGTTGGGCGACTCGGAAGCCGGGGTAAAAGTGCCAACCACTGAATCATTGTCAGCAGGGTAGTACGCGACGGCATTAGTCGCCATCTGCTGTCCCCCCCATTGCGCGAGACCATAGCCGCCGCCCTTAGCTCCAGTGACGATGCCGAAATTGATAACGCAGTAGTTGTCACGCACGGAGATGCCGACTGTCTCCTGATTGCTGGTGATCCCTTGCAGATGATAGACAGTGCGCTTCATACCGTTGGCGCAGTCCTTACCATCAATCCCGCCGGCACCAGAGGCCACTTGACCGATCCATTGGTCCTTCGTGCCACCAGCTGCGACGACTTGGTCATACGGAGTCACGCCTGTGAAACCTGGTTTGTCAGCGGCCTCCAGATGGGTAAGCTGGCCATTCAACTTCATGTAGTTGAGGTGCTTATCGGCAGCAATGTCGAGAACGGCGTCCTGCTTGAGGGCGCCAACGCCCAATTTTAGGCGGACGGCGTTCAATGCATCATACGCTGCAAGCCGCTGATCCTCGCTGGGATAGGTGGCTGCCGGGGCGGAGGTTGCCGGCGGCACCGAGGTCGGGTCCTGCGGCGCTGTCGGGGTAGTAGGAGGCGTGGTTGGGTTCTTGGAGCCACCATCGTCACCGCCACCACCGCATGCGGCTAGCGCCAGCAGCGTGGCAACAGAAACAACCGAGAGTGCGAGCTTCGTCTTCATAATTCTCCCTTTCCTGTGATTGGACTTGAGCGATCCGGCTGGATTGCTTATTTCCATCATATCGACCAAATGCCGAAGTCAAATCGCCTACGCCGTAGAAGATTCGGCAATGACGGGGTGTCTGGTTCGAAGAAATTGTTGGTCATGCCGGTTTAGCAGAACTGCATAGCCGGAGGGGGGGCAGTGTAAATGAACCGGAACCGGTCAGACAACGGCAATAAGAGAGGACTTCTTTACCCCCAATGAGAGGGGGGGGCGGGAAGGTCCTGCCGTCAGGTGCGATAGAGACTCAGGTGCGCAGGGGGCGGGACGGATGCTCCTCCCGTGTGGGGGAAGGGTATCTGGCGGGTTTGCAAACGCCTCAAGCCGGCTGGCGGGCAGAGAGGGTGAGGGAGTCCGTCACACGCTTCACCCGGTAGGAACAATGTCGCGCTTTCTGGTCAAGCTTTCGATGCTTGCTCGCTCGGCCGTGTCGTTAGGCTGGTCGGCGGGCTTGACGTATTCCAAAAATTGCTTATGGCGTGGCGGTGCGACGTCGGGCGGCGCAAGCCACGTCAACGAAGTGCAGATAAATCCAATGCTCAACTTTGGGCTTTTCTATGGAACAGTAGTTGATGCGCAGACCTTACCTGTTTCGCTGGCTGTATGCCTGCTTCCTGTTCCCTCTATCTGGCGGGGCCACCGCAGATTGCTTTCACGACGCGGCGAGCTTTCATCGCGTCAATCCCCTGATCCTCAGGGCTATTGCGATAGTGGAGAGCGGCGGTCGCCCGGACGCGACAAACAGGAATCGCAACGGCTCGGTGGACTACGGGATGATGCAGATCAACTCAATCCATCTGCCGGAGCTCGCGCGCTACGGGGTCGGAGTGAGCGATCTCTACGATGGGTGCAAAAGCGTATTTACTGGCGCGTTGATTCTCCGACGCTCAATCGACAAGTATGGAAACACATGGGCTGCAGTCGGAAGCTACAACTCGGCCACACCGTACTTCCGTGATCGGTATGCGGCCAAGGTAAAGTCCGTTGTGAACTACTTACTCACGCACGGATACGCGGTCGAGGCGCAGTAGACCCCTAAACCGCGCCATTGAGTCGCATTGGCCTCGCTGGTCGTCAAAAAACTCGATCTTCACTTTCGCGAACCTTGCTCACGACATAGGGAACGCAGGTCCAGCAGACCTTCATGGACCAGGTGACCGTGATCGTTTCGAGCGTCTTCAAGGCCATGCAAATAAGTTCTGCGAAGGTCGCCGAGCCCGGCAGCATGTCGATCAGAGTGTCGCGAGCCAGGTTGGTCAGCCATAGCGCGCCAGCATAGGCCGAGATGGTCGCGACGACGAGCAGTAAGAGCGCTACCAAAACGCCGGCATTGGCGACCCTTACTTCCGCCTGGGAGCACTCGCCGTTGGCCTGAAAGGGCGGCCTTGGCTTGTCGCTGGGCGCTGATGATGTCCTTGTAGCTGGGATACTTGCCGGGGTTTTCGTTCTTACTCATTGCTTGCTCCTTGTGGATCGAAGGGCTTGTTGCTCCCGTTGATGCAAGGATATAGCCGTGGGTAGCAAACGCAAACTAGCTCGTTGGAGCAACCTTGGCGTCAGCCTCGAGGCCGACCGCGTCGAGAAGGCTTCCCGGAAAAGGAGCGGTTCCCCTTGTCCTTGGCTCTGAGATTTCTATGAAGAACGAGCCCGAGGCAGAAGATCGCGACGACGTTCATCCACGGGCCGACGACGGTCGCCTTGATGGACGTCTTGTTGAGAGCCAAGACGGTAAGAACCGTCGCCGTGGCTACTCCGTCAATCTTCCATCGCCAGTTAGGGACCAGCTGTGCGATCGCCGTGACGAAGGTTGCGGCCGCAAGGCGGATCTTGTCGCAGAGCTTAAAGGAGGTGGAGCGCTTCATTTTCCCGAATCGGTTCTAGCTTCACGTTCTCGCAGCTTTCGGCCAAGGCGGGATAGCGTGAAGCAATGAGTGCGAGCTTCCGCTCCAGAAGCAGGGATCGCGCGTCGCGGATACCGGGTTGACCCTGGAAAACGTTCAGCCGCTCGCTGGAGTCCGAGAGCATCCCGAGGAGGAGTTGGACGGCTTGGCTACGGTCGCTGGCGGGATCAGCCTGAGAGGAGGGGCGCTCTACGGATCGCACGACCAGCATGATGTGTTCGATGGGCTGGTTAGGGAGAGGGAGCTCGACGTTGGAGGCAAAGCGAAGCACCGATGCACGGCGCTCCTGCTGCGAGCGCCGTGCTAAAGCTGATCGCTCGATAGCGGTGCGACGCGCTTCCGAGAACGCGACCAAGCGTTCGGCATTGCGCACGCGGCTGATGTAATAGAGTTCGGCTGGTCGACCACCCCCACCGCGGGTGGCGGGCCGACGTGCATCAGGGTTCCCTAGGAATCGTGCAACCATCTGACGGGTCCACCCGCGGTCCCGCAACTGGACGATGTCAAGCGTCCCCTCTGCAGGCGTGTTCCGTTCAGATCGTGTGGGCATCAGGCCGGCGGCCTGGTTGTGCAACTGTTCCAACGCGTTCGTCCACGTGTTTTGATGTACGTGGATGGTAGCGAGCGAATAGTCAGACAAGACGCGGTAAGTCTCGCGCGAGAGTGTGTTTTTCGGTATGCAGAAGCGGCCACGCTAGGCATTACGCCTTTGAGCCTCGCCGGCTCTTGGGCTTGTGATCGGTGCAGTGATATTCGCTGTAGTGACGCGGGATGATTAATGGGATCTTGCAGGCCGCGCAGTGGTGCAGCTTAATCTCAGCCGCCTCGTTGCCGCGCGGGCTTATGGACTGAGCGTCGGCAAAGGTGCGGATCAGCGTGTACAGGCGCTGCGCACTGATGATCGCTTTGTCCTGTCCACCGCATATTTCGTGATACCACGTCAGGGTGCGAGTAAAGGCGACGCGGGGAATGCTATCCGGCATGATGCCTTGAATGGAGACACATGACTTGTAAATGCGATGATAGGCAAGCAGTACAAGCGCTCCGTGAACCTGGATGCGGTGTGTCTTTGTGAACCACTCGAGGCTCGACGGCAAAAGGCCCGACGTCGAATTTCTGCCGATTTCCTGGGAGTAAAGCTGGTCGATCTTGGGATCGGGAACGCGACTGATGCTCTTTACCACGGGCCGCCTCGTTCCGGCGAGAATGAGGGTCCGGGCGATTCGCTCGTTAAGGGTAGGTGAGCTTCCAGCGGTTAGCATGTCTGTTCCTAGTAGGGTGGGTTCGGGTCTTTAGGGGTATCCGAATTTCGCCGGTTGATGTCGCGTTGCGCGACACATCATTTGCCTGGATCGGCCGCGCCGCGAAACTGGGCTATAGCGTTGAGCAACATCTCGTGCACAACACAGATATCTCTATCCAAGCGATTGCGGTTGACCCAGCGATAACGGTCGATGCCCGGAATCGAGAGCCTGAAAACGATCTGCCGATGGCTACCAAAACCGCCCTCGACGCTCCAATAGAAGTTCAAGCGCGAGCGTGACTTCATCACGTCTGCCTGTAAGCGCTCATGCAACATTGCGGCGAGTTCGACCGGCGCCTCGAATGCAACGTATGGGCTTGAGAAGCTGCCCCATCCGCCATGACCCTCGCAACACGCTACTGTGTGCATCAGGTCGGAAACATTCATTGCCGCGACCAGTGCCGCGATGTGCGAATCGATGAGACCAAGACGTTGCGCATCGACATAGTCGCGTCCAAGGCCGCGCGGAATGCCTTGAACCAACTTCAAGTTGTGTCGCTTCACCCGCACAAACAACGGTGGCCGAAAACGCCATTTAAGCGATGCTGACATTTAGCCTCCTATTGTGAAGCGAAAAAAAACGTCTCATCAACCGCGAAATGCGAATACCCGTCTTTAGAAGGTCATTAGCAAAGATGCAATTGCTTGCTCGCGGTCGAGCTCGAGCTTGCCATCGTTCATCTTCAGTTCGAAGCGCGCGGTCCATAGCGGCAGGCCTTCGTTCGCAAGGCAGCGGATATCCGAATGACTGAGCTTGCGCGCGATGTCGAATTGCTCGGTGGACAGACCGAAGGTGAGGGCGGCGGCCGGGTCAGAATGGTCCTTGAAGGCGCGGTAGCATTCGAGAATCTTGGTATTAGCTTCCGCCATGGCCATCTTTGCCAGGGTAGGGAGGAACAACTCGGGTGCGTTCGTACGGCTCATTGTTTGCTCGGGCTGTATGGATGTAGGGGAGAAGGGGCTACGCTTGGTGGTCTTCCGCCAGCGCGTCCGCCAGTGCCCGAAGTTGGTCAACAATCACCCCGATCTTCGTTGTGATCGTTGAGTTCGAGCCCCGCATTTTGGTCACGAGCGCCGATGGGAATGCGGCGATCAAGCCTGTCACCCCCTTCTCAAGCGCGTCGAGGGAATCTGACGCGTCGCGCGCATCGACGATGCTTCGCTCCAACTCCTGCAACTCCTGCGTCAGACGTGCATGGCGAGCGGTTGCCTCGGCCAGTTCGGTCCTGACCTGCTCGAGGCTTTCGACGTCCTTCGGCAACACTTCGACCTGTTTGTCCACGTACTGGATTTGAGTCTCCGCCTTGCGGAGACGGTCGATTTCCTCTTGGGATTCCCGAAGGTCATTTAGGATCGCGGTGCGGTCGCCACGGAGGTCCTCGGTTACCTGCTCTTGCGCGCGTAATTGCACGACGATACTGTCGTGTGCGGCGATTGCCTTCGCCTTCTCGCCCTCAGCGTCCTTCGCTTGTGCCTGCGCTTCCGCCACGGAGGCTGTCAAATCGACAATGCGCTCGTTCGATGCTTCGAGTTCTCCACGCAGATCTGCGGTCTGCTGGTCGATCAAGCTCTTGACTTGAGCTGTGGTCAAAGGTCCGTTCTGCGCGTGCTCGTCGATCGCCTCAATCACGCGAATGTCGGTACTCTCGTCAATCAGATGGAAGGCGTCGAGAGGGAGGCGAGCGATGTGCATCGGGATGTAGCCATCCTGATGTGTGAAATGCTTGCTGACGACCCGACCGATGCTCCGGTAGGTGCGGAAGGTGCTGGGCGCCTTGCCAGTGACCTGGCAAAAGTAGGCTTGCGCTTTTCCTGAGTCACCGATGAGTTCGATGAGGCGATAGGTGATGAGCGCGATTTGCGCTGCCGTTTGCTGCAGGATAGTGAAATGGCCGCGAAGGCTCACGGCGAGCGCACTAAGCTCTTGCTGGGCTTCGTGCGTGAGACCGGCCGGCATGGTCGGAATGAGATCAATGGTCGGGACTGCTGCCAGGGAGGACATGTGCAACTCCAAGTTTTTGTGCGGGCTTTTGCCGTCGATGAACAAGCAGTACGGCGCGTGACAGGAAAGATTCACCCCCGCAGTCCAAAAAAATACTTGGCGACCCTCACATTTGACGCAAGGCGAATTACAACGCCTTGTTGCCATTCATGTGTACGGCGCTTCGCTGAGAATGAGTGGGGCGCGTGAATGAAAAAAAGCCACGAAATCAGACGATTACGTGGCTTTTGACGTCCTACCCTGACAAGAGCGTAGGATCAGTGACTGACCGGCGCTCGAGCGAGTTGCATGACCAAAATAGCGATCGCAGTCAGACCGACACAGACGCTGGCGAACGTTACAGCAAGGGGCTGTAAGTCTCCGCTTTGGCGCAACAGGTGGACATAGTAGTAGCGAGCCTTCTTCCAGAGCCTTTCCGCGACGGTACCTTCAACGGTGGCTGGTGGAAGGCTCGGCTTTCCTGCATTTGCGTCTCGGAGTGTCAGCACGGCAGCCTGTACGTTGTGCTCAAGGCGGCTGGCAATCTCGGCGAAGCGCTGGGCTTCGGCATCGGAATGCGCGCCGAGACGCGCCCAAATATCTACAGTCAAGGCTTCGCCAAGCTTCCTGTGAATTTCCGTTATGTCGGCCGAGTTTAGAACCGCCTGTACTCTCTCAGGCATAGAGTTCGCCTGAGAGGCGAGGGCTTCGAGCGCCTTGACGCTATCGGCGAGGGCCGCGACGGCTGCGACAATCATGTGATCCGCGCTGGCCCGCAGTTCTGCCATCTCCCGGTACCGGGCATGGTGCGCGCGGAGCTGCTCAACCACCTCTCGCATGTCGGCGCGGAGGGCGCTGGCTTCCTCGGCTTGGAGGGCGAAAAGCGCTTCGACTGCGCCGCGCGGTCCACCAGATAGCACAGTTACGCCTCCGCTTGTACCTGAGCCGTTGGCTGGGCGTCAGCGTTGGCCGCCGGCAGTCGTAGAGCGAGAAACGCGGCATCGAGAACCAGCTTGGCGCTGGCCACGGCACGCTGAATGCTGAGGCGGCGGACCAGGCGCAAAGTTTCTTCGCTTTTCGGAGCTTTGCGCAAGGCTTCGTTTACCGCCTTCCGGTAGTCGGTCCTGTCATTTGCGACCTGCTGGAACGACAGCCCCTCCGCGCGAAGGTCGGAGTGAATTGCGTTTTCGTGGACAACGAGATCTTTGTGAAAGGAAAGTCCGGGCGTGACGGTCAGATACGCGATGATCGGTTCAAACTGGAGTTCCAGGTCGTCCCCCTCTTCAAGGGTGGCGCGGTTGAACAGGACCCGCAATTTCTCCGGTTCGAGCCCAACTTTGCGGAGTGTAGCGATCGTCCCCAAGGTTTCCTCTTGTACGCGGCCGTCCGGCGTGGTCGGCACAATCACGACATCGAAGTCGTTGATCGCGCCTTGGAGACGGGCGAACTCCTTCATGACGTCAGCGTACTGCGACGCGCCGACGTCGACGATCAGATCTCTGGGTTCGAAGATGATGTCCTCGATCAGCTTCTTAAAGTCAGGTGCGCGATAGCGAACGACGTCGATGCCGAAGCGGCCTGCATCCTGGTTCTGCTTCTCGACTGAGAAGACGCGCGGTGATTTGAGTCGTGGATGCAGTAGGGATGCGACGGTGGTGCTCTTGCCGACCATGCTGGTCGAATGGATAACGAGGATCTTCAGCGGCATGAATGTTCCTTTCGCTCGTGGCCGATCATGTTTGGGCTTGGTTTTTGCGTTGCCTGTAGGTTGCCATCAGCTCCTGATGCTCTGGGGAAGCGAGGCGATACGCGGCTACGACGTCCTCAGTGGGCGACTCGCCCTTATTCTGAATTTTGGTGCCCTCACCTTGGCGGTTCTCTTCGAAAGTCTCGCGCGGAGCCGATGCATTCCCGTCGGGTAGCGAAAGCGCAGGGGGGGGGGGCAGCGGGGCTGGCGGTTGGGCGGGCGGGGACGGATCAGGCGCACTCGGCTCGACCGCAGCATTAGGGGACCGTTTTGCTTCGAGGCTCTTTAGGTTTTTCTGTAGACCACTGGGAGTCACGGTGAGGCCGTGCTCTTGATATAGATACTCAGCGATTTCCCTGTAACTCGCGCCCAGTGCCTTGAGTTCTTGGATCTGGGTTTCGAGACCTGCAAGTTTGCCCCTGGTACGCTCTTGTCGTTTTTGGGCCAAGAACTGATGTAGCGCGGTCACGATGCTCTTTGTGGTTACGGGAACTGATTCGCAGAGCATTACATAGGTCGGTCGAGAAAATCAGAATGATTGAGGCTACGACATGTCTTTCATTGAGTCTGGGGATAGAGAAAATTCCACCAATGTGGAGCAGCCTTGAGTAACAGAGAGCGGGTTATATCGGGACGTAGAGCAAAAAGGAGACGGTTATGGAGCAATGTGGAGCAGCGTAGAGAATCGATAGACCAGCGTTGAGTAACGTGGAGTTTTGTGGAGGATCGTAGAGTTTGATGGAGCAAGAGTGTGGCTACCCAGTGTCAACCAGAGTGCTCGAGCGGTTGCTGAAGTGGCCGTCGCGCGGTACTGCATGTGTGCGCGGTCGCTTGCAGCATGGCACTTGATATGGTCTACTTCGGCCATCGGGACTGCGAAACGTCCCACTCGGTAGTTTCCTGCGTCGCGTTGGCGGCATGCGATTCCCTCGCCGGATTCGCTCTACTCGAAGTCAGTTGGTAGCACTACCGCTGACCCCTCTTTCAGGTGAAATCGTCGGGCGACGAACACCTCGAAAAACGAAGACGCGCGCAAGCGCGTTTTTTTCACCCCTGGCAAATCGGACGACAATCGGACACAGAGGAAGGGCGAAACCCTTACCACGTGCGGAATGGCGTCCGGTACAGGGGATCACAACGTACACAAACGAAAAGTCCGAAAGGTCGGAAGACCTGCGGTAGAAGAGGCTTTTGCTGCTTGCTGAGTACGTCGGCGAGTGGGCTATCTGGTCGGGTCGAAAGATCGGCGGATAGAGGGCTCGGCCCGCATGCTGTACGGCATGGGGGAGTTGAATGATAGAGGCTAGTACCGGGCCTAAATCGTCGCAAGACGAAACGGTGCAGTATGGTCCCTGCTTGAAAGGCCAGTTCCATCCCACAAGGGAGGGAGACCCGATTAGCGTGAGCGTCGGGGTGTCGCTGAGTGGTAAGGGCAGTTTGGGAGCCGGCGACATAAACGCACATTTTTAAGAAGGGCTAGCTCAAGCCCCTCGATAGGTACGGTAGGTGTAGTACCCCGGTTAGAACGGGCGCGCATTTCACAATGCGCAAGGCACGCGGCGAGGCGTGGCCATTGTGTGATGAGCGTTGTTTGGAGGCTGGGATGTACACACTCGCAGTGCAAGACGCGCCGCAGGCGCCTGCCGAAGGGCGCTCTGATTCCCCTGGTGGCTGGCGCAGAGAACTGCAAACCCTCATAGACCGGAATGCCGGTGTCCGCGTGAATGGCAACGTCGCCTCGCATCGAACTAGAGAACTGACCGCTTCGGTACTCTTCGCCGCCTTCGGCACGCTGGTTGGACTTGGCTTTAAGCTCCAAAACCCGCGCAATCTCGGTGAGCGGCACATCGAAGCGCTAGTACGCCATTGGCACTGGCAGGGGCGTGCCGTGGCCACGATGCAAAACGAACTCTCGGTACTGCGCAAGTTCTCAATCTGGATTGGGAAGAAGGGGATGGTGCGCGGGCTGCAGGATTACCTGCCGGAGGTTCCGAAAGCAGAGCTTCAGCGCACGACTGGCCAGGTCGCATCAAAGTCGTGGACCGACAACGGCATCAATATCGACCAGAAGATCGCCCAAGCGGACGCGCTCAATGAGCGATTCGGCCTGATGCTAAGGCTGGCGGTGGCCTTTGGTCTACGGCGCAAGGAGATCTTGATGCTCAAGCCGTGGAAGTGCGATCACGGGACTTATCTGGCCGTCTACCCCAACGCGGGCCCGAAAGGCGGGCGGGCACGCAATGTTCCGATCACGAACAGCTACCAGCGCGAAGTGCTGGACTACGTGAAGGCGCGGATGCCTAAAGGTGATGCGATGGGGTGGAAGACCACGCGACGTAGCAAACCCGCGACTCTTGAGTACAACCTCAAGGAATACGAGCGCCGCATGGAGGAAATTGGCATAACGAAGAGCGCCGCCGGCGTCAGCGGCCACGGTCTGCGTGCCGAATTTGCCGAGAACGCTGCGATGACGAATCCGGATAAGCCGTTCGTGCCGCCGACGCTGGGTGGGAAGGCCGATCAAATGGCGGCAGCGGATCTGGATCAAGCGCTAAGCCAGGTGAGCGAAATGTTAGGACATAGCCGGCCGGGCGTCACGAGCT
This sequence comes from Cupriavidus sp. UYPR2.512, assembly GCF_000379565.1. Classification (NCBI taxonomy): domain Bacteria; kingdom Pseudomonadati; phylum Pseudomonadota; class Betaproteobacteria; order Burkholderiales; family Burkholderiaceae; genus Cupriavidus; species Cupriavidus sp. UYPR2.512. Next base: position 10,752 of record NZ_KB903177.1, read on the forward strand.
CGTACTACGGTCGCTTCGAGGGCCTTCGTCGCCCACCGCGGGAGGTCAGTGCCGCGCAACTCCAGGCCCGATCGGCCAAGTCCCGACCTGGCCCCCGCGAGGTCGGGGCATCGCCCCTGCCTGCTGTGCAGACTAGTAAACCCCACGAGAGGGCGGGTAGGCATAAGGGTGTGGCGTCGGTAGATGTACGACAAATGGACCTGCCGCTTAACGACAGAATTGTGCTTTTCAAACCCCGTGCACGGGATTCTGGCAAGCGGGGCGGTTAAGATACCCCCCTTTTTTCGTTCTTAAGAAGTTTATCATTTGCTAAGATAGTTTCCCTTGGGAGAGCCGGTAAAAAACTAGTATAGTCTGGCCGTCCCATGCCCCGTTGCTCGTCAATCCGACCTGATTTTTCCGACCATGCCCGTTCAAAGGCGAATCTATGCCGGTGAAGAAATGCTTGTCTCCATGTCTCGAGACAGGCTTCTTGTCGCCTTGCGACTGGGTGATGTAGCCAAGATCGTGCGTATGGTAGAAGGTGCTGAGCTAGACGACCTGGTGTGCTCCGCCGGCATGGAAGACGAAGTGTGGCCGTGCCCGCTGCCAGCTGAGGGCTCCGTCAACATGATCAGCCTTGAGGGTGCGCGCGCACTTATGAGGGCTAAAGGCACTGAGGATGCCCAGTGCTTCGTTGCGTGGCTTGATAGCCAGTTTCCCGAGAACGCCGCTGTTAGCACTCTGAGCGAGGACGCGCTCTTTCCCGAGAAGCTGCATCGGATTGGCGAATTGCGCCAGAAAACCCCGGACATTCAGATTTGCGAGATTGCGCAACGCTTTAGCATTTCGGAAAGCGAAGCGCAGCGATACGTCACCTACCTCGAGCTCCTGCGTAAGCTCGCTTAGGCCAACGTAGGTGTATGCGGGTTTGCCTTCTGGCGCAACCCGCCGTCGGGGGTAGAGATGGAAAAAATCGCGCGCAGCGATCGCATCGAACAGCGCATTGATCTGGGCGGGCAGGCCCTTGTGCTCGACGACATCCTGCAGGACCCGGTGCGCCATCGCAAGTGGTTTGAGCTGGCCCGTGCATCGCATGGACATGCCAGATGCCTGTGCGTACCTGGTGGCCGCCGACTGCAGATCCGGTTGCGCGAAGGGCTTTACCACCTCGCCGTCTGGCCAGAGGACGCGCTCTCCCATCACGGTAAATGTACTTTTCGCATGCGTGCGGAAGCAGAGACCGGTCGGGCTGGATACGGCAAGGGCGCGATCATCGAGAAGCCGGATGGGTCCGTAGACATTCATGCCGATGTTCCCTTGAAGGTACGCGTCGAGGCGAAGACGGGGCCGACCCAGCGCAACGAAGAACCCAAGAGCGGTGGGAAGACGCGAGCAAAGGTTGGCATGCTCGGTATGCTGCATTCGCTGTGGGAGCGGGCCGGACTTAACGAATGGCGGCCTGGCTGGACTCGTGACTGGTGGCGCTGCCGTCGCGAGCTTATCAACCTGGACGGGAAGGTGAACGGTGAGCCGATGGAGGATGCGCTGTACTGTGTGCCGGCCTGGCGCGAAAGCGAGCGGGGTGCGATCGAGGCAGCGTGGGCGAAATTCCGCTCTCGCCTTGAGAGGCAGAGTGCCTATCGGCTGCGTGGCCTTGTCGTCGGCGAATTGAAGTCGGTCGAACTCTCCAAGTACAGTTACAAGGTCAAGCTGAAGCACCACATGCATGCGTTCTTCGTCGACAAGGCGATTCTCGAACGCGCGCAGCAATCCGCGCCGTCGGCAGCCGCCCAGTTCGACAATCCGGGCGCACACATCATCATGATCATGGTGGTGGAGGTCACGCGTACGGGTACGCTCAAGGGCGTCGATCTGTCCTTCATGCTCACGAGCCGCGATTTCATCCCTGCAGATTCGTCCTACGAGATGCAGATGGCTGATGCGCTGGTCGATGCCGGCCGGGCGTTCACCAAACCGCTGCGCTATGACGGCGAGGCCGAGTTTCCAGACTTCCGGCTACAGGACGAGGACGGCGAGTGTGTGGTTGAAGTCTGGGGATTGATGGGTAATCCGGATTACGAGCTACGCAAGGAGGAGAAGATCAAGAGCTACCAGGCGCGTGGCGTGCAAGTCATCGAATGGGATACACGCGGTCCAATGCCAGCGCTTATGCGCACTGCGGCGTAGGGAAAAGCGGCCCCGCAAAGGGTGACTTTTGGAGGCCTGGGTGTTCGCGCGGATAGTAGGGTAGGGGCGGAGATCGTTCATGCGGCCAAAGCATGGGCAATCTGTCGATCCGTTCGAAAAGGTCCTTTATGGTCTACGCCTCCCCGTCCCTGATTCTGACTGCCACGGCAGTTTTCGCCGCCGTCTTTTCATACCCATTGTTGTTTTGGTTCCTCCGCCGTGTGAAGCGAGTGCCGGTGCGGTTCAACCCCGTTGTTCTCCTGGCCGTCGTGGCCGCGGGTTTGTTGCCCATCGCGTTCCAAGGCTACGAGGCGAGCCGCACTGAGTTACAGCGCGCATCCATGGCGATGGTCCTGGCATCGGAACATCGGATTCACGACACGATGATGTTGTGCGCCGTGGATCTCAACAAAGTCCTGCCTGAGCAGATCGATGCCGCCAGGCAGCGTCTCACCGAGAGCGGAGCAATGTGGTCCAAGCTCAACGACCGGACCGAGATTACGACGGCGCAGTGGCTTGAGCGCGATGACAAGTGCGATCGCTGGGTGCCGATCCAAAAGGCAGATCAGATGCGGCAGGCAGTGGATGCGGCGCGGTGGTGGCTGATCGCCGGAATTTGCACGGCCGTTGTGGGCGCTATCGCGCTGTACGTGCTGGTCCTGAGGCGCCTGCGCCAGGACATTCGAGAGGTTCAGGAGGGGGAGTCGGTCGAGCTCCGGACCGCCGGCGAGACTTTGCTCGCGCTCTTCATTTGCCTGATCGCCTACTCGCCTTTCAGCCTCCTGTGGCTGTGCCTCTTCAAGTGCCCGAAAGTGGCCACCAAGGAATCGCGCGCGAGCGCCTGACAGCGGAGATCAAACCCTTGAACACCAAAACGAAATCCTTTCTCAAGCTGGCAGTTGCGCAGGTCGCAGCCGGCAGCTTGTGCGCCTTGGCGACTCGATGGTTCTCGGGGCCGAGAATGTCGCTGCTGGACTGCATCGTGTACGTCGCCGGCTTCACCGTGGCAGGCCTGGCAGTGGTGCATCTGTATGAACGGCGCCGTCTGCCAGCGCCGCTGCTTCGGGCGCTGGACCAGCTGAACGCCAAGGTGCGCGAAGCGTCGGCGAAGGGCCTCATGCGTGGCGCTGGGCGCTTTGTCATCACCTATTCGACTCTCATTTCCAGTGCCATCCTGGTCGTAGTGCTGCAGCGCTATGCGCCGGCGGTCGAGACGTTGCCGGATGGTTCGCGTGGCGTCTACAACGCGGCGACTCTGGTTGGCATCCTGGGGCTGGCGCTTGGTGCGCTTCGGGGAATCGTCGGTGCCGCGGAGAGCCCCGCCTCGGTTGGGGTCACGCTCATTGAGCGGTTCGTACTGCTCTCGATGGGTTTGGCATTGGTCAGTGTTTTCGGGGCGGATGTGGCTGTGGTGTTGACCTGGGTGAAGGACAATCCGGACGCCGCGCTGGCAGCCGGCGCCGGCATCATCGTCGTGCGAATGATGTTCGCACTTGCTCCAGGTCAGAAAAGGACATTTTCCGTCCGGCCATCCACGAGGCCGCGCACCTCATGCTGTACGCGGATCTGCCCGATCTGCCGGCTACGCTGACCGTCAACGTGATGGGGGAGCTTGGCCACCAGGATGAGTATCGCGGCTACATCCGCCATTCCGACGAGCACGTGCCGGAGGTGCTGACGGAGAAGTACCTGCGATGGGTCATGCTGGTGAACCTAGCCGGCTCCGAAGGCGAGTTCGCCCTCCTCGGCGATCGTGCCGACGGCGCGGTGGGGGATTACCAGATGTGGCTGACAGCAGCGACCTTCTACCTGTCGGCCGGGTTCGGTGAGGTCTTCTATGCGGATCCGGTGGGCGACGCCCAGCAAGCGCACAATCGAGCGGTACTGAACACGCTGAAGGCGCAGCATGTGGCAGAACTGGCGGTGCGGTTCGCAACCAACAAGGTCGTCGTCCGCGAGCTGGCCGGCGCCATTGCCGCAAAGAAGGCCATGACGCGGGACGAGATTGCTCCGTATCTCGCCCGGGTGGCAAAGAGCAGCGTGCAAGCCCGATAGGAGACTAGGATCATGCAGCAGAACTGGCGCCAGTTTGACGGTGGCGAGGAAGGGTTTGCAGGAAGGGCTCTTTGGGTATGGGCAGCCTCCTGGGAAAGGCCTCGGCTGGCATATAGCAGATCCCGGAGACGACTTCGATTGGTTTTACGTGGACGGCATGAAGCTCGAAGACGCTTGGCAGGGAATTCCCCATGTACTGCTGCGACCCAGTGCCACCGGCTCCGCCGGCATGCTGAGGTCGGCCGGTCGCGTAAAAATCTCGGCACAAGCGCCGTTTGATTTCCGCAGTATCTTCCCTCAAACCGTTCCTAACCACACAACTCGCCAGGCTCAGGGCGAGCCGGCGCGAGCCTCTTCGCTCCGACTGGTCAAGGAACGCTTCACCCCAGTCCCCAAGTTTTGAAAACCGCCGGGCGTGCTGCTATCGTTACGTCCGGTGCCCTGTCGCGCACCATCCCGCCCGCAGTGGGAACGCAGACCAGCAGCGACGCAGCAAACACACATCTCACTCTTTTCCTTGATTGACCATGGGAAGTGAGAGGCTGAGCGGGCCATTCTCTCCAAGCGTCTTCCCAGGAGATCGATCATGGAAATGCCGTCCACTGGACCTCGGCCGCAACCAGCCGCACCCCAAACTAGCGTTGAGCTTATCCTCGCCGAGCTCGAATCAAACCCTCAGCAGTTCGCAATGCGCCTGGACGAGCGGCACTTGCTCGTCGCGAAGCGCGTCGCCCGCGCTCTGGACATCCACAAGACCGTAGCACTGGACATGCTGGCCAAAGCCGGCGGCGCCGCCTCCTACTACTACATGCGGCAACTAATCCAGGACGCGTTGACGCCCGAAGTGCGGCCGTCGACCGTGGAGAAATTGCGGCCCTACCACCCGTTGTTGCTTGGTGGCAGTAGCCGCCAAGCTCCGGACTATGAGGCGATCCTAGCGACCGTGCAGTTCGCCAAGCTCCTAGCGAAAGAGGCGGATACGGCCAGCGTAAGACTCCTCGACGGCGTCTTTGCCTCGCTTTGGCAAGCCAACAACTGGGATGAGCTGTCGGCCCGCCACATCAAAAAGGTACTTGAGCCTCTGTATCAATTTGTTGTCCCGCCATCTGGCACAGAGTCCGGTCGCTTTGTGTGGTCAGACGAATGTCACTACCTGAGCCGGGAGCTGCGGAGGCAAGAGGATCTCTGGAACACCCGGTACGCGAAGGACGGCGTAGAAACCGTGTACGAAGAAGCGGACAAGGCCATCCGCAGGTTGGCGGGCGAGCACCCGACGTTCCTTGAGGCCGGCGTCACGCTCGCAAAGATCACGATGGCCGAAGAAAGCCCGGACCGCGCCGTGGAGATCGTTGGAGAGTACATCGAACGCGCAGAAGCGCTGATTCCCCCCGATTACACGGGCTACATCGAACCGAAGCATACCGAGAATCTGCCGTATCTCTGGCTGCTCTCAACTGCAGCAGAGGCGCACTTTGAGGCCGGCGCCGCCTATAGCGCCGCGCAGTTCGAAGAGAAGCTAAGGCGCGTGCATGGGCCAGCCGAGGATCCGAGCGCCGATCTGGCGCTACTTTGGCTCGCCAGTGGGGAGGCGCGGAAGGCCATGGAGGCATTGTCTTCGTTGGACTCCCTAGCGGAAGGCTACGCGGCAGCGACGCGAGCCTTTGTCTACTTCGGCTATGGCCAGTTGGACGCTTTCCGGAATCAGTTTGTCCGCGCGCTATTTACGATGCCGTGGTTACGCGCGATGGTTGTGGAGTACGACCAGCGTCCGGCCTGGGATGGACGATGTGGCCCCATTCCTCTCCGCTTTGCGGAGCTGGGCGATTCTGCGCTTTATCACACCCGAGGTCTTCGCGACGTGTGCCTTAACCTCCTCGATGACAGCGAAATCCAAAATGCGGAATTCCACCTGGAGAAGTTGTGGACTGGAGACGGAACCAGCGAGAACTCTACCGGCAACAGGGCAGAATGGCGCGAAGCGATGATTGACGCAGTGCAGAAGATCGCTCCTTGGGACGCGAGCCGTGGCAGCGTTGAGGGCATCGGCACGCGACTGGCCGGCACACGAGGGTGCGGCTTGTTCGCCAGGGAGACATTCCGTCAGCGTGATATTGGGGCGGGTTTGCGCAGGTAAGCAATAGGCGACGCTCAGCGACTGCATGCGGTTACCCGCCGCGCCCTTCGAAACCAAGTTGCGGATGGTGAGGACAACGGACACCGCGATGCCAAGTCTGTGGAAATAGCCATCGCATTGGCATTGCGGACCACAGAGCACCTGTCCGGTGTCCTGCTTCGGAATTGTCCGCACTATGTCTACTCGCGAAGGCCGAATCGTAGTGCTCGCATCGTGGGCGCGGCCACAAGGCGTGACCCTACTCGGCCCATCCCGGGCTAGGCTGGATCCAGCGACGTGCCGTGCTGGGTGCGTGCATCAGATGGTGACGTGTCAAATTCCTGGAAAGCTCGCCAAAAAAGCGTAGCTTTTACCGGAATGTCGCGCGCTTCTCCCAGCAGAATACCCACACTGGCTGACTGAGACAAGGAGCTCAAGGTACCAGCGGACAAGACGGTGTCTTTCCGGCTCAGTGACAACGCCATTTCAGCTCAAATTGACGCCGAAGACGTAGCCGCCGGTCCGACAACTATTCACAGCGATCGCCCTCCGGGCAATCGCCGTCATGCCGCCCCTCCAATTCGAGAAGGAAAGAAGGGGTATGAGTATTCATGGTTGATCCTGTAAGGATTTCCGCACAGAAGAATCCGCATTTCCCGGTTGACGAAAGAATTGTCCTGAATAGAAGATTAATGTGGAAAGCTTAAAAGGCCGTATGTGTAACTTCGCAACAGCTTTTTGGAGGAAGAAATGATCCGCAGCAAGAATTGGATCAAAGGCGAACTCCGGGAACAAGCTGGCAATGCCCACCCGCTGGTGAAGATCTGTGCCGGCCTCGCAGGTGGCGTTATCGCAATGGGTATTTGTAAGATGCTCGGCATCGCGCCCGATGTGGCCCGGCCCGTAGCAGGAGGATTTGCAGCGTTCGTAGCCTTCGTTGCATGGGACAGGCTTGTTGCAAAGGGCGGCGATGAGTCTCGTAAGACTGGCCAGCGCTGATAGCCGCACTAACCTCCCCCGATACCAAATTGGAGAGCCGCGAGGCCCATGTGACATTCTGTTCGTGGCCACTCGAAGAAGAATTTCGGTCTGATGCCAGACAAGGAAGACCAATGAGGAAGTTGATGAAAGAGGCGGTGGCGTTTGCGTTGGTGGCAGCGGCCTCGCATGTGTTCGCGGATACAACTGATTCCAAAGCCAAAGGTTCGGCGCAGGCGAAAGCCGAATCCGTCTATGGCTGGACGTGCAAAACCGAATCCGGAGAGGTCGTTCTTGACGGAGTGCACTCTGTGCCGTTCAAAGTGGGGCAGGTTGTTGAATCGACCGTCGATCCCCATGGAAAAGGTACTGGAATCAAGGACGCTGGCGTCTGCAGCCAGATTCGGTTCGATCTGGACGACGGCAGAAAGGCAATGTGTGAGCCGATCGGTATTCCGGCCGCTCATGCCCTTATCGGAGGCTGGAAGTACGCGCCAATAGATAAGTCCAAGTGCAAGGCGTAACGCCTGGGAATGTGGACGTTAGGATCACTGGTGTCGCGGGCGCCAGACGGATTGGAGAAGCAATGCTAAGCGTACTCATTGACGGAGTCGAATATGTTCCGAAAGCGGAAATCCCGGTGCTAACCGATGAGCGATTAAGAGCGGCGCTTGGCCAACTGGTTGCGATGCAGTACTTCAAGGAGCACCACAAGGCGGTCGCACAATCGTGGAACGTGCTTCAGACCCTGTCGCCGCAATTGGCAGAATTAGCTGCTGAGGACCCAAAGGCAGCCTACCACCAATTCTTCGGGATCGTTTAGGAAACCATGGAGATGGACAACGTTACGGAAGCTGAACGTGCGGCTGTTGATCGTCTGTTCGCAGAAGGCGCTAGTCAAACTACGCGACCATTTCAATAGCGTCAGGAACTAAGATTTCAGCCGAGTTGCGCACCCAAATGAAAGCCATGCAGACAAAGCAAAAATATCTGAGAATGACCTTCTACGCCATCTGGCGCACATTCTAGGCGGCCGTAGTGATCCCCGCCAGCCTGGCGTTGGGAGTAGCTGCGATAGCTGCATCTGGCGTCGCCTGCGCGAACGAGCTGAGCGCTGTTACCTTGACTCGGGATCGGGATGGGCGCACCTCTCAACCAAATATGGCTTGGGTTGAAAACGGGAAAACGGCGGTCATTCTCGCAGAACAATCCTACTATTTGCCAACCGTGATTCCATCGTCGAGTACGGTCGATGCTCGCGGTCAAAGCCGCCGGGCCGAGTCTCGCGAAGTACGCATCGATTCGATTCGCTACGGGGACGACGGCACGGCTTTGGTGACGGGCAGTTTCGAAGAACATATGCCGGTTACGGTCCGGAGTGGCGCCAGCATGCCCGCACTCGCTCCGGCAGGCTCCAGTAACATCGTACTGAAGAAGTTTCAGGTTGTTGTTCGCGAAGGCGAAGCTGTGGATCTGGGGGCTGGCATCGACGGGACCAAATATCTGCTCTCTGTGCACCGCGCCAAGTCGGCTGGATAGCCGGATCTGGAACCACTCGGGGGAAAGCACCAGGCGCTTGTACCGTCTCCAGTGATGGCGCCTGCCGGAGAGACGACGTAGGCGCGATGCCAGAACAGCGGCGATCCGCCAGCGATGGCAAATCCAACCGGGTAGGGCACTTGTTGATAGGTGAGACGCACGAGGACGTTGAGGCGGCTCGCGCAACCTAGCTCGGCAAACCCTATGCCCCGTAACCGGGAAGGCCAGCAGAATGGAAGTTTTCCGTCCGTGGCGAAGAAAGTAAGGAAGCGGCAAATGCTAAACCGGGGATCGTCAAGGGTCAGGCAGCGAGTCGTGCAGGCATGGCTCGCCAGCACAGTCGTTGCCGTCAGTTGGGGCGCGAGTGCAACGGTCGTTGCCGTGGACGTCGGCCATTCGTTGGCCAAGCCTGGTTCAACGAGTGCTAGCGGAAGGCCGGAGTTCGAGTACAACCGGGCTCTCGCGGAAGATGTCATCGCTCAGCTCGCTGGCGTTGGCATCAAGACACGGGCTATCGGCCTGAATGGCGAGATGGATGTTTTGACGGCCCGCACCCAAGCCGCCAAGGGAGCCGATTTGCTCTTGTCCATCCACCACGATTCTGTGCAGCGCCAGTACTTGCCAGTCGCAGACCATTTCACCGGGTTTGGTGTTTTTGCATCCCGCAAAAATTTCGACCCCGATACTAGCCTGAGGTGTTCCACAGCGATCGCTGACCGCATGCTGGCGATCGGGCGTACTCCTTCGCTGCATCACGCGGAGCCGATCAAGGGCGAGAACCGGCCACTGGCTGACGCCAGGCGCGGTGTCTACTGGTTTGATGATCTGATCGTGCTCAAGACGGCAACGCAGCCCGCAGTGCTTGTAGAGGCCGCTATCATCGTGAACCCGATGGAGGAGCGGATGATTTCTGACGCCCTGAATCGAAAGCTGATTGCGTCTGCAATCGCCGCTGGCGTAACGCAGTGCCTGCGCACCGGCGTCTTGGGGTCCCGACCCTCAATTAATGGAAACTACTGGTAAGCCTGTGATGCTATATCCGCCACTCAATGACCCAGGAATGAACACACAATTTCGTGATGATCCGCATGAAGCTCTCAAACAGCGCGCGCTGGCGCTGTCTGGCCAGGTCTTTGTTCGCATTCGCGAACTGACACAACTGAGCGCTGCGGGCGAGGCTCGGATGACGGAGCGGGTGAAGCTGATTGAGACCCTAGCGGACGGGGCACACAATTTGCCGCAGATCGTTGCACAGTTTGGCGAGAACGCATGGGCATGTGCAGAAACGCTCATGATGGAGTGCGGCTTGTGCGAGGACGCACTCAAGCAAAGCACGCAGTTCGAGCGTAGCCTCGGCTAAGAACTCTGAAGAGTCATGGCATCGGGTTTGGACGGTCAGATGGACAAGCGACACACGAGGAAAGACACGGTGCGAAATATCTCTTTTGAGCCGTGGGACCGGTGCTCAAAGGCACGGCGCGAGAAGTGCTTGTCTGCTGCGGGTATTGTTTTTGGCCTTGGGCTTCCTCGTCGGCTCGTCGAGCGGCACAATCGCTCAAACGATATGGCTTGTAGAGCATGGTGTGCCGCCTTGGCTCATCATATGGCTGATCAACGGTCAGTGGCTGGTAGGATTTGTCGCGATGTTCACGGTTCCGGCGTGGCCGCGGATCAGTTGGTGGCTGTTCAAGAAGCGTCAAGTTGCCGGGTTTTCGCGGGATGCTGAGCAACGTGTTGCGCAGCTCAAAATCGCAGGTGTGACTGAGATTGCCGCCCTGGCCACTGTACTGAACGACGCCAAGCATCTGTATGAGATGGCTCGCCGGTCGGCGTTCTCTACGGCGTGGTCCCCGCAGCCGCGAGCATTCCGGGAACTGTGTGAAAGTTACAGCGAGCGCTTGGAGGCTCTTGCGGACCAAGAGACAGATCCCGCGGCTAGGCTTGGCGCGCTACAAGCTGTGCATGGGTTTCGTAACATGGACCTTGGCGGCCATGGAGGAGGATCTGGAGGCCTGAATAAAGAGCAGGGAAATGCCGCATGACTAGCTGATTTGCGAAGACCATCTTCATCGCAACCTTTGATCTGAGCTCCAGTAATGAACTCTCCATCCGTATCGACTGAAACCGTCCTATTGCTCGACCGAAATGCCATCGCGATCATAAAGGACGCCGTTGCCGGCAAACCCCAGCCGGATGAAAAGAAGCAGAAAGCCCTCGATGCACTGCGTGCACTTGACGTGCCAGAAAACAGCATTAGCCCGCTCTTTTCCATCATTGAAGGAGAGAAGGGGCGTGAGGACGGGGCGGCAGAAAAAGCTGTCTGCCTAGAGAAGGAAACCGACGTCGTCGCGCAGTTCTTCAGGCACGCCAACACCGATGCTGCACACCTTCGTGGCCTCCAGAAGCTGGTGACTGACCTGTTTACTGGTATGAAAGAGAGTTTGTGGGACCAACGGGCGGAGTACCTTACTAGGGCGGCGCCGCTCGTCCTCCAAAAGGTCGCCGAAAAGAAACGTCTGCATGTCGAAGGCCAACTCATTCAGCTTGCTAGGTCGTGCGGAGTCGCTCCCAATGACGGTATCGTGATGCTATTTCTCGCCTGCCTATACGGTAGCGATGCCGCGCGTGGGGTGATCAAGCCGAAAGCGCCGGACCCCTACAACGTGCTGACCGACCTCCATGTCATTCCCCGGATAGGTATGGTCAGGGCCGTAGTCCGCATGTTGCCGCGCCCGGTCAGGGTCCGGTTCTGGACGCTGGATGAAGGCCTGTTTGCTTTTTTGTCGAATGTGGATATCGTCGACCCCCACTTCACAGCGGACGGGGACCTACAGATGCAGGTTAGGTATAAACCGGCGTTGTTTCCCGACCTGATCAAGGGTGGCGATACAGCGGCTGCGGACTCGATGCTCCACCGCATCGCAGCTGCAAGCGATGCCGATGCGGAGGCGAATGCCTGGTCACAGACGTAGCAGCAAAAACGAAAGGAGAATGATGCACACGAACGATAACCGAGGCTGGATAGTCCGTTGTGGCGACCGCTACCTTTGCCCGAAAGACGGCGACGTGGGTTACACGTCCGAGCTGGCCGAGGCGGGAACGTTTTGCAGCGAAGAGGAAGCCATGGACGCTGGGCGCGAGCATTGCGATTCTGGATTCGTGGTGATGCGGGCCCCAGGCGTTGATGACCGGCTGCAGGACACGCTGAAAGCGATCGCTGATTACATTCCCGAGGAGCACCCGACTCATGGTGGTGTTGACACCGCCGAGCTGCAGAACGGCGTACCGCTGGCGGCATCGCCGTCGAAAGAACCTCTAGGGATTACCCCTTATCTCGCTCTGTCGAAGGCACGGCGTCATCTTTCTGGTGGAAACGAATAGGGGGTCAATACGATCGCCGGGGCGCGACGCAGCAAGGCGAAAGTAACGCAGCGACTGCCCTCGCAGAAATTGGTACGCTCGCGTGCCAGGCCTGCCTAGAATTCCTCGCGCCGCCAGCCCCCACCCTCGGGCTTCTTCTGCTTCGTCACAGCGACGAAGCGGAAGATCGGGTAAAGGTAGGCGGCGTTCTTGATCTTCACACGGGCATCGTCCCGCCAGAATCCTTTGACCTCCCGAAACTCGAGCTCGCCGCTCACGAGGCGTACTCCGAAATCCGGCGTATAGAAAGTGTTCTTGCCGAGCCGCAATTTGATGGGCTCGAATGCATACCAGGTGATCAGGCCAGCATGCTTTTCCAGTTCGAGCTGAGCGGCGTATGCCTCCTCAGTCGGGTTCATCTGGCCAGGCGGCAATCTGCCTAGCGCGAGCATGCGATCCTGAGGGTTCGCCGGCGTGGGCACGGCGTTTTGTGCCTGGATGGCCGGCGCCGACGCAATCCACCCAAGATAAGCCGCCAAATAAAATCGCAATTGGCGCCGAGAACGCTTGACAGGTGACGAGGTTCGAGGGGCCGCCGCCCTGCTTGCGCTGGATGTTTAGCGCAAGCAGGGCGGCGGCCAATAGAGGATCGCTTCTCGATCTTCGCTTGGCTCTCATGCCCCTGTCCGATTTGTTCGCTGCACTTGCCCAATATCTGCACACCAAGGTCTTTCACGATCTTGCCCGTCATCCAGAGCATCC
>NZ_KB903178.1:0-22963 GCF_000379565.1 Cupriavidus sp. UYPR2.512
GCTCACTCTCAGAAAACTGACTGACCAGATCCGAAGACCCAGTCACGTTTTGCTGTGCGAGCACTGTATAACTTGTGAAGCCACACTGTCCGAAGACAGTGGCGTCCGCTACCCAGCGCCCACACTTATCGGTTGTTTGGTTGTTAAAGAACTTCGCTGCCGGCTTTGCCGTTCAGCGCTGCTGCGTTGTCTGCAGCAGAGAAACGAGATTATGCAGAGCTTTCTTCGTTTCGTCAACCGTTTCAGCAACTTTTTTCGCTGCGGCCGGCGCGCCAACTTCGCTGCGCCGACCTACCCGGTCGACCCCGCAACCCTTGCCGCGCCTGCTTTGCAGCGCTGCGTTGTGTTGCGAGGGGGCGAATATTAAGTGACCGCAGCGGGGTTGGCAAGGGGTTTTTGAAAACTTCTTCGTGCCGCCATCAGCGCCCCCTTAAAATCGGCAGATGCCTGACATGCCTACCTACCTGCCGTCGCGCCTGCCAGCGGACGGGGCGCGCCTGCTGGACGCCCAAGCTCTCGCCGCGGCGCTGTCGCGCCCTATTGTCTTTGTCGACCTGGAGACAACCGGCGCGGACGCCCAGCGCGACCGCATTACCGAGATCGGCGTGGTCGAAGTCGGCCCGGACGGCATTATTGAATGGGACACTCTGCTCGACCCGGGCATGTCGATCCCGCCGTTCATCCAGCGCATGACCGGCATTACTGAAGAGATGGTGCGCGGCCAGCCGACCTTCGAGTCACTGGCGGAATCGCTTGCCGAGCGCCTGCAAGGCCGCTTGTTCGTGGCGCACAACGCGCGCTTCGACTATGGCTTCCTGAAGAACGCCTTCCGGCGTGCCGGCGTGACCTTCCGGGCCGACGTGCTGTGTACGGTAAGGCTGTCGCGCTCGTTGTTCCCTTCCGTGGAACGCCACGGCCTGGACGCGCTGATTGCACGCTTTGGCCTGACGCCCAAGGGCCGCCACCGCGCGCTGGCCGATGCCGAGCTGCTGTGGCAGTTCTGGCAGAAGATCCATGCCACGTATTCCGTCGACCTGGTGGAATCGGCCGTGCGCACGCTGGTGCGGCGGGCCAGCCTGCCGGCCGGCCTGGACGAAACCGCGCTGGAAGACGTGCCGGCGGCGCCGGGTGTCTATATCTTCTATGGCGACCAGGACGTGCCACTCTATGTCGGCAAGAGCGTGCACCTGCGGCAACGGATCGGCGCCCATTTCTCCGGCGACTACCGGTACGGCAAGGACATGCGGCTGGCCCGGCTGGTACGCCGCGTGGCATGGCGCGAGACCGGCGGCGAGACCGGCGCGCTGCTGCTGGAAGCCCGGCTGGTCAAGGCGATGCAGCCGGTGCACAACCAGCTGCTGCGCCGCAATGCCCGGCTCTATGCCTGGGAACTGCCGCAGCAGTTGCCGGTGCCACGGCTGCGCTCGGATCGCGATACGGATTTCTGCCGGCATCGCGACCTGTTCGGCGTGTTCGGCAGCCGCGGCGCGGCCGAGGCTCGCTTGCGCGCACTGGCGCAGGAACACGGCCTGTGCCTGGCCACGCTGTCGCTGGAGAAAACCACACGCCGTGGCAGCCCCTGCTTTGCGCGCCAGGTCCATCGCTGCGCGGGTGCCTGCGTTGGCGCCGAGCCGTCGGGCGCGCACCGCGCCCGGCTGGCCGCCGCGCTGGCGCCGATCGCGCTGATGCCCTGGCCCTTCGACGGCCCGGCCGCCTGGCGCGAGCAGCACGACGGACGCGCCTGGTGGCATGTCGCCGACGACTGGTGCTACCTGGGCTGCGCAGCCACGCTGGAAGAAGCGCAGGCGCTGGCGGCAGCACCAGCGCATTTCGACCTCGATACGTACCAGATCCTCGCGCCGCGGCTGGCGCAATGGATGCCACAGGCGGTGCCGCTGTCCGTGCACAGGCCGTTCACGCTGACCGCGCCCGAGGCCCCCGCCGAAGCACCACGCCCGGCACGCATCCCGGCCGGGCAGACTGGCCGCAAGGCACCGTCGGCTGCCGCACAGCAACCCCTGGGCTTGTTCGCCGACTGAAGCCGGCCATGCACTGTGCGTCATCGCGCAGAGCGCGCTTGCAGCGAGGCACGCGGCTCCGTTAGCCTGCACAGGCCGGCCCTTGCAGCCGGCTGCGCCGATGCGGAGCCTACATGCCAGCCAACCCAGTTTCTCCTGCCGAAACGGCCCGCGGCGCCGCCGGCATGCGTGCAAACCTGGCCGTCTTGTGGGCGGCTGCCATCACCGGTGCCTGCGCCGGCCTGGAGGCCAGTGCCATGCAGGACGTCTTCGATTCCTGGAAAAACGTCCCCGTCGATGAGGCGAAGCGCCAGTGGGGCCCGCCGCAAACAGTGCAGGCCCTGCCCTCCGGCACGGCCTATGTCTGGAACGATTCGGTTGCGCCCGCGCGCGCCCCGGGCAGCGGCCCGCGCGATGCCGGCATGGAGCGCACGCCGGTGCCGGGCCAATGCCAGCGCAAGCTGGTGACCGGCCATGACGGCATCGTGATCGGCGGCGAGTGGCGCGGCGATGCCTGCTGCATCACCACGCTCATCGGCCACTGCGCCAGCCTGAAATATCGGGGGCGCAGCTGAGCCGCGGCGCCCGCCGGTGCCAGCCCGGCTTAGTCGATACTGGCGCCCGACGCCTTCACTGCCTGCCCCCAGCGCTTCTGCTCGGCCGTGATCGTGGCGGCAAATGCCTCCGGCGACTGCCAGGCGGGCCCGGCACCCTGCAGCTCGAGCTTCGCCTTGGTGCCGGGCTCGGCCAGCACCGTGCGCAAGGCACCGGACAGGCGCGCGACCACCGGCTCAGCGCGCCGGCCACGCACCTGTGTCCGCCAGCACTGGCGAATATTCCCGAAATCCGAAGCGCAGCGGCAGCACGGCCGGCCGCCGCATCACACGCTCGACGTGCAGCCGCACCAGCCGTTCGGCGCCGGTGAACGAGGCCAGTTCCTCGCCATCCCAGATCACCTCGGCGCGCCCGCCGACATGCAGCAGCGAGCCATCGGCAAAATCCGGCACCAGAATCCCGGCACGCGGATTGGCCAGCAGGTTGCCGACGGTGTTGAAGAAGTTGTTGCCGTTGAAGTCCGGGAACGTCAGCGTGCCGGCCCCATCGACGCGGACAAAGCCAGGCTTGCCGCCGCGGTGCGAGACATCGGCGCCCCCGGTGTGCTCGCCCTCGTCCTGCGGTAATGCGGCGTGGCTGGTGGCGATAAACAGGGTATCGGCGCCGCGCAGCCAAGCCACCGCCTGCTCGTCCAGCGCGTCACCGTGCCAGGCGGGCGGCGCGGGCGCCGGCTCGGCAAGGCTCACGTCGCGCAACTGGATATAGCGCGGGCAGTTGCCAAAGCTCTGCTCGACCTCGACCGTCATCCCGCCCTCGTCGCGCGCCACGATGATCCCGTTCATGCGGTTGCGCCGGCGCGTAGGCAGCTCGATCCCGAGCAGGCCGATGCGCACGCCCTGCGCCAGGGCCGGGGCCGCCGGGTCGCCGGGCAGCGGCACGGCGTCGATGCGCAGGTGCGTGGCGTCAGGCGTATGCGCAAACCCCGGCGTCCCGGCCAGCATCGTGGCCCAGGGCTGTCCGTCGGCATCGACGGCGCCAACCAGCAGGAACGGCAGCTGCGCAAAGAACGTGCGGTGCTGCTCCGGCATCTCGCCACGAATCACCCGTGGGCCGGACACGGCCATGCGTTCGCGCTTGCCGGCGCGCTCCTGAGCGGCCAGTTCGCCGGCGTGGAATGGCAGGCCGGCGTGCGGCCATGTGGGCAGATCCATGACGGGCTCCTTATCCTTGTCCGATCGATTGGCGATACGCGTGCCGGCAGGCGCTACGCCGCCAGGCCGACTTTCGACACCAGCATCGGCACGAAGCCGGGCAAGGCTTCGATGCGGCGCAGCCAGGCGCTCAGCGCGGGGTACGGCGCCAGCGGCACGTTGCCTTCCTCGGCGCGGGCGATATAGCTGTAGGCGGCCACGTCGGCAATGGTGGCGTGGTCGGCCGCCAGGAACGGCTGCCCGGCCAGCAGGGTTTCCATCAGCGTGAACAGCCGTTGCGCGCGGGCGATGGCATCGTCCATCGCCACCGGCCTGCCGAACAGCACGCCCAGGCGCGCCGCCGCCGGCCCGAAGGCAATGTCGCCGGCGGCCACCGACAGCCAGCGCTGCACGCGCGCCGCGCCCACCGGGTCGCGCGGCAGCCAGCGGCCATCGTCATAGCGCATGGCCAGGTAGACCAGGATGGCATTGGAATCGCCGACGACCACGCCGTCGTCATCCAGCACCGGCACCTGGCCGAACGGATTCAGGCGCAGGAAGGCCTCGCTGCGCTGCTCGCCGCCACGCAGGTCGACGTCCACGAGCCGGCAGGGCAAGCCCAGCAGCCCCAGGAACAGCTCTGCGCGATGGGCGTGGCCAGACACCGGCGAGCGGTACAGCACCAGCGGCTTGGCGGGGCGGTTGGTCTCTTGCATGGCAGACTCCTCAACGGTTGGGATAGCCGGATTCTGGGCGCCGAACCCACTGCAATAAATAGGGCCATTGATATTTGACTACTCCAAAAAATGGAGTAATGTTTGGCGCCATGGACAAGCTACGCGCAATGCAGACCTTTGTGCGGATCGTCGACGAGGGCAGCCTGACGGCAGCCGCCACGACGCTCCATACCTCGTTGCCGGCGGTGGTGCGCACGCTGGCGGCACTGGAATCCGAATTGCAGGTCCGGCTGCTCAACCGCACCACGCGGCGGCTGTCGCTGACCGGCGAGGGGCGCAGCTACCTGGACAGCTGCCGGCGCATCCTGGCCACCATCGACGAGGTCGAGGCCGGCCTGAGCGCCAGCCATGTCGAACCCAGCGGCCAGCTCACGCTGACCGCGTCGGTGCTGTTCGGGCAGATGTATGTGGCGCCGGCGGTCACGCGTTTCGTGCAGCGCTACCCGCGCGTGCGCTGCCGCATGGAATTCACCGACCGCGTGGTGAACCTGCTTGAAGAAGACCTGGACGTGGGCGTGCGCATCGGCCCGCTGGCTGATTCCACGCTGGTCGCGCAGACCGTCGGCCGCATCCGCCGCGTGGTGGTAGCCACGCCCGCCTACCTGCGCAAGCACGGCGTGCCGCGCCATCCCGAGGAACTGGCCAGCGCCAACTGCGTGCGCTTCACCGGCAACCACGCGCACTGGTGGACCTTCCAGGAAGACGGCCGGGCGTTCCACGTGCAGGTCTGCGGCAACCTGGAATTCAACCAGACCGCGCCCGCCGTGGCTGCCTGTGCCGAAGGCGCGGGCTTCGGCCACTTCCTGTCGTACCAGGTCGCGCAACTGGTCGAAGCACGCAAACTGCGCATCGTGCTGGAGGATTTCGAGCAACCGGCATGGCCACTGTCGCTGATTTATCCCCATGCACGGCTGTTGCCGGCACGCACGCGCGCGTTTATCGAATGGATGCGGGATGACCTGGGCCCGCGCTTCAACTGACCACGTTCCATCGCAAAAGAGACCATGCCCCTGACGAGCGCCCCCACTCCAACCGGCTTCGGCACCCGCGTGCGGCGCCTGCTCCA
Source organism: Cupriavidus sp. UYPR2.512 (assembly GCF_000379565.1). Lineage (NCBI taxonomy): Bacteria > Pseudomonadati > Pseudomonadota > Betaproteobacteria > Burkholderiales > Burkholderiaceae > Cupriavidus > Cupriavidus sp. UYPR2.512. The sequence continues at coordinate 5,567 of NZ_KB903178.1, forward strand.
TCGCCCGAGCGGCAACGCCTTGCGTGCAGCCGTGCTCGGCGTCAACGACGGGCTGGTGTCCAGCTTCTGCCTGGTGATGGGCCTGGAGGGCCTCGCGCGAGGCCGTCATTCTGGCCGGGCTGGCGGGCCTGGCGGCGGGCGCTTGCGGCGTGCGCCGCACCGCCACCTGCGCGCAGCCCACCCACCCCCACGCCGGGCCACCACCCGACAAAACCCTTGACGGGTCGCGGCACGCACCGGTATTTTCAAATTCGAATCCGAATTCGAATACGGAAATGCCTATGTCAGCGACCCAATCCGGCTTCACCGCCAACGCCTCTTTTCCCCGTATCGATACGCCCTCGATCCTGCAGCCGCCGCGCCAGCGCCGTGCCCGCGAGACCGAACAAGCCTTGCTGGGCGCGGGCCGCGAACTGCTTGCCTCGCGTGACTTTGCCGCCGTTTCCGTGGCGCAGATCGCTGCGGCGTGCCAGGTGTCGGTGGGTGCCTTCTATGGGCGCTTCCGCGACAAGATGGCCTATTTCGAGGCGTTGCGCGCGCTGGTCATGGAAGAAACCGCCGCGTCGACCGACCGCTACCTCGCGCAGGAGCGCTGGGAGGACGTGCCGACACCGGTGCTGCTGGAAAAGGCCACGCGCTTCATGGTGCTCGGCACCCTGGCCAACCGCGGCGTGATCCGGGCGTCGCTGCGGCATGCGTCCACGCGGCCCGAGGAATGGGTGCCCCACCGCCAGAGCGGCGAAGCCATCGTAGAGCGCATGGTGCAGCTACTGGTGCCGCGGCTGGCGATGCCTGCCGACACCGCCGAGCTGCGCGTGCGCTTTGCCATGCAGGCGGTGTTCAGCGTGCTGGTCAATGCCGTGCTCAATGATTCCGGACCACTGCACCTCGACGACGAACAGCTGATCCCGGAACTCAACCGCCTGATGGCAGGCTACCTCGGCGTCACCTGCGCAGAGCCGGCCTGAGCACACCAGCGGCCCACCCACCCGCGATAATGCAGCCAGGCCATGGCTGCCATGAATTGCGCACCGCTTGCTTGGCGCGCGCGCCGGCCCTCCCTAGAATGTGCCCACGCCGGGCCTTGTGCCCGGCCCCCGGCCTGCCGCAAGCGGCGCGCCGGGCGCAGCCCTATCCGACTCAACGTTCACCGGGACCGCTCATGGCCACGCTTTTCCTCGTCCGGCACGGACAAGCCTCGTTCGGCGCCGCCAACTACGATTGCCTGTCGCCGACCGGCCGCCAGCAGGCGCGCTGGCTGGGCGAGTATTTCCAGGAGCGCGGCGTCAGCTTCAGCCGCGTGGTAGCCGGCACGCTGGTGCGCCAGCAGGACACCGCCAGCGAGATCCTGGCCGGCATGGGTCAGCCGCAGGCAGCGATCGTCTCGCACCCGGGCCTGAACGAATACGACGGCGAAGCGCTGTACCGTTGCCACACCGGCGGCGCCGACCACCGCGCACACCAGAACAGCGACTACAACGATTACTGGCGCACCTTCCGTGCGGCCTACGCCGCGTGGTCCCAGGACGGGCTGGCCGCCATGCCCGAGAGCTGGGCCGATTTCGGCGCCCGCATTGCCGGCGCCCTGGCGCACGCGAGCGAAGGCACGACGCGCGAGGATGCCATCCTGGTAGTGAGCTCCGGTGGCGCCATCGGCCGCGCCACGGCCGACCTGCTTGGCGCACCCGCACAGGCCGCCATCGAGATGAACCTGCAATTCCGCAACACGGCGTTCTGCGAATTCATCGTCGGCCGCGGCGTGCAGCGGCTGCTGAGCTTCAACAACGTACCGCACCTGGAACGCGCCGACCGGCGCAGCGCAGTGACCTTTGCGTGAGCAGCAGCGCGCCCGCGCTGCAACCAGAGTGAACTGCAACAACAAGTAAGGCCGCAATATCGCGGCCCTTTTGTTCCGGCTGCTGGCGCGGGCACTCTGACATGCCCGCGCCGCCGGTCCTTCTCCCTTTACTACCTCTTGCTGCAGCCATCCTTGCGCGGCACGCCTGCGCGGCACGCCCCGGCTTCTACAGCTTTACAGACGCTCGACGATGGTCACGTTGGCCAGCCCGCCGCCTTCGCACATCGTCTGCAGGCCGTAGCGCTTGCCGTGCGTATGCAGCGCATGCACCAGCGTGGTCATCAGCTCGGCGCCCGAGCCGCCCAGCGGATGGCCCAGCGCGATCGCGCCGCCATGCACGTTCAGGCGCTCCGGATCGGCGCCGGTGGCCTTCAGCCAGGCCAGCGGCACCGGGGCAAAGGCTTCGTTGACTTCGAACAGGTCGATATCGCTGATGCGCAGGCCCGCTTTCTTCAGCGCGACTTCCGTGGCCGGCAGCGGCGCTTCCAGCATCACGACCGGATCATGGCCGATCACCGTCATGGTGTGCACGCGCGCCAGCGGCTTGACGCCGAGCTTCTTCAGGCCGGCCTCGTTGACCACCATCAGGCCGGCGGCGCCGTCGCAGATCTGGCTGGCGGAAGCGGCCGTCACGCGGCCGCCTTCGGCGATCAGCTTGACGCTGCCAATGCTTTCCAGCGTGGCGTCATAGCGGATGCCTTCGTCAGTGGTGTGCATTTCGCCGTTGGCACCGTCGGCCGTGCGCACTTCCACCGGCAGGATTTCAGCAGTGAAGCGGCCCGCCTTGGTGGCGGCGATGGCGCGCTGGTGGCTCTGCAGTGCGTAGGCATCCAGCTGCTCGCGCGACAGGTCATACTTGCGCGCAATCATCTCGGCGCCGGTGAACTGGCTGAACTGCACACCAGGGTAGCGCGCCTCGATGCCGGGGCTCTTGGGCACGCCGAAACCGTTCTTGGCCGGCAGCTGCGACGACAGGCCCATCGGCACGCGCGTCATGCTTTCCACGCCGGCGGCGATGACGATGTCCATCGCGCCCGACATCACTGCCTGCGCGGCAAAGTGCAGGGCCTGCTGCGACGAACCGCACTGGCGGTCCACCGAGGTGCCGGGCACGCTTTCAGGCAGGCGCGAAGCCAGGATGGCATTGCGCGCCACGTTGCCGGCCTGCTCGCCGACCTGGCTCACGCAACCCATGATGACGTCTTCGACCAGCGCCGGGTCGGCGCCGGTGCGTTCCACCAGTGCGTCCAGCACCTGTGCGGCCAGGTCGGCCGGATGCCAGCCCGACAGCTTGCCGCCCTTGCGGCCACCGGCGGTACGGACCGCCGCGACGATATATGCCTCTGCCATGTGATCTCCTTGGTTCGGTGCAGGCTGCCGGGGCAGCCATGGTGTTGTCCGGGGTGCCGGCATCTGGCGCCGGCAGTGTCGCTTTGCATTGTTGCGCTGCGGGTAGCGGCAAGCGTCGTCGGAAGCGACGATGTTTGCCGCACGCCTCAGGTGCGCGGCGCAAGCACCGCAAAGATCGCGGTCGCGCGCAGCAGGCAGCGCTCGCCGCTGACCAGCCGGCAGGTGCCGTAGCGCAGGCGCGAGCCGAGCTTGTCGAACTCCACACGGGCCTCGACCCAGTCGCCCAGCCGCGCGGAATCCAGGTAGTCCAGGCTCAGGTTGACGGTCACCGCGCTCTTGGCGCGGCCGGTTTCCAGCGACATCATCATGCCGATGGCGGTATCGGCCAGTGTCGCCAGCATGCCGCCGTGCGGGATGCCCAGGTTGTTCAGGTGGCTCTCGTCGATCCGCACCGCCAGCGTGCGGCGCTGCGCATGCAGGTAGAGTTGGCCGAAACCTGCCATGTAGCCGCTCATCCGGCGCAGCGGGACGAAGCCCTCCGGCACGTCCCCGCCGGCAGCTTCGCCCGGCGCGGCAATGGCCTGGGTCATCGCCGCCTCGATTTCAGCCTCGGCCATGGCGTCAGGCAAAGCAGCGCGAGGCGACGCTCAGGTGCTCGCGGCAATCCGCCACCATGCGCGTGATCAGCTCTTCGCAGCTGGGCACGTCGTCGATCAGGCCCACGCACTGGCCGGCGCTGATGATGCCGCCGTCGGTCTCGCCCGCCTTGAGCGCCGCCTTGCCGCGCACGCCGGCGACCAGGTGCTTGACGTCCTCGAACTGCGCGCCGCCCGGGCGGCGCTCAATGCTCACCACCTCGTCCGACACGGCGTTCTTGAGCACGCGCGCGGTGTTGTGCAGCGTGCGGAAGATCAGGTTGGTATCGCGCTCGCTGGCCTGCACCAGCGCCTTCTTGACGTTGTCGTGGATCGGCGCCTCGCGCGTGGCGCAGAAGCGTGTGCCCATGTTGACGCCCTCGGCGCCCAGCACCAGTGCCGCCGCCATGCCGCGTCCGTCGGCGATGCCGCCGGAGGCGATCACCGGGATCGACAGCTTGCGCACCGCCTGCGGGATCAGCACCATGCCGGGCACGTCGTCCTCGCCGGGGTGGCCGGCACACTCGAAGCCGTCGATCGACACCGCGTCCACGCCCAGGCGCTCGGCCGACAGCGCATGGCGCACCGCCACGCACTTGTGGATCACCTTGATGCCGGCGGCCTTGGCCCGCGCGATATGTTCCTTAGGGTTGTTGCCGGCGGTTTCCAGCACCTTGACGCCGCTCTCGATGATGACGTCGAGGTAGCGCGCATACGGCGGCGGGTTGATCGACGGCAGCAGGGTCAGGTTCACGCCGAACGGCTTGTCGGTCATCTCGCGGCAGCGGCGGATCTCTTCGGCCAGTGCCTCGGGCGTGGGTTGTGTCAGCGCCGTGAGGATGCCCAGCCCGCCGGCATTGGAAACGGCGGAGGCCATCTCGGCGTAGCCAACCCATTGCATGCCACCCTGGATGATCGGGTAGCGGATGCCAAGCAGTTCGGTGATTCGTGTCTTCATGGTTGTCCCTTAGCTGTCTGTGCCGGCAGGCGCACGGTAGTGCCGGGCCCTGCCGCTTGATCGGGGCCAGTCTACGGCCAGGTGCCGATTCCAAGCCTCGTCGGAAGCGACGATTGCGGGCGGCGCATTCTGCACTAGTGTTGACCGAGCCCCCGTGCCGGCGCCCCGCCCCGGCATCATTCCCCCCTTATTCGCAGCAATCCCGGCAGGAGCCCACATGACGCAAGCCACGCCTTCGTTCGAAACCCTGCGCTACGCCGTTGAAGACGGTGTCGCCACCATCACCCTGCACCGCCCGGACCAGCTCAATGCATTCACCGCGCAGATGATGCATGAGCTGATCGCCGCGTTCGACGCCACCGATGCCGACGACAACGTGCGCGCCGTGATCGTCACCGGCTCGGGCCGGGCCTTCTGCGCCGGCGCCGACCTGTCCGGCGGCGGCGCCACCTTCGACTTCGAGAAGCGCTATGGCGCCAGCCCCGATACCGCGCACCGCGACGGCGGCGGGCGCGTGTCGCTGCGCATCTTCCGCAGCCTCAAGCCGGTGATCGCCGCGGTCAACGGCGCCGCGGTCGGCGTGGGCGTGACCATGCAGCTGCCGATGGATATCCGGCTGGCATCGACCGACGCCAAGTTCGGCTTTGTCTTTGCGCGCCGGGGCATCACGCCCGAAGCGGCGTCGTCGTGGTTCCTGTCACGCGTGGTCGGCATCTCGACCGCGCTGGAATGGTGCTACACCGGCCGCGTGTTTTCCGCCCAGGAAGCGCATGAGCGCGGCCTGGTGCGCTCGCTGCACGCGCCCGAGGACCTGCTGCCTGCCGCCCGGGCCATTGCCCGCGAGATCGCCGCCAATGCCGCGCCGGTCTCGGTGGCGATCTCGCGCCAGCTGATCTGGCGCATGGCCGGCGCCAGCCACCCGATGGAAGCGCACAAGCTCGACAGCCGCGCGATCCAGTCGCGCGGGCGCTCCGCCGACGTCAAGGAAGGGGTCAGCGCCTTCCTGGAAAAGCGCCCCGCGGCCTTCCCGGAAACGGTGTCGCAAGACATGCCGGACTTCTTCGACTGGACCAGCGAGCCGCCATTCATCTGAAGCGCGCCCCCGTCAACCATCGGCCATCCGTCATCCCGGAGTTCGCATGAAAGTCAGCCAAGCCGTCGCCAGCCGCAAGTCCGTCCGCGGCTTCCTGCCCCGGGCCGTCGCGCCCGACACCATCCGGCGCGTGCTCGACACCGCCGCGCGCGCCCCCTCCGGGGGCAACCTGCAGCCCTGGCATATCCATGTCGTGGGCGGCGAGGCCCTGGAGGGGCTGCGCGCCGTCATGCGCGAGCGCATCGCCCAGGCGCCCGCAGGTGAAGCGCGCGAGTACGACGTCTACCCGCGCGAGCTGGTCTCGCCCTACCGCGACCGCCGCTTCCAGGTGGGCGAGGCGCTCTACCACTACCTCGGCATCCCGCGCGAGGACAAGGCACGGCGGCTGGCCCAGTTTGCCAACAACTTCACCTTCTTCGGTGCGCCGCTGGCGCTGTTCTGCACCGTGGACCGCCGCATGGGCCCGCCGCAATGGTCGGACCTGGGCATGTACCTCCAGACGGTGATGCTGCTGCTGCGCGAAGAAGGGCTGGACAGCTGCGCGCAGGAATGCTGGGCGATGTACCCGCAGACCATCGGCAAGTTCCTGTCGCTGCCGGCCGAACGGATGCTGTTCACCGGCATGGCGGTCGGCTACGAAGACCCCGAGGCGCCCGCCAACCAGCTGCGCGCCGTGCGCGCGCCGCTGGACGAATTCACGGAGTTCATGGGCATCTGAGCCGCAACCGCGCGCGCAGGCCGGCCTGCGGCGCGGCCTCAGAGCAGCCCGAGCTGGCGCGCGATGGCCACGGCCTGGGTGCGGTTGCTGGCGTGCAGCTTGGCGCTGATATTGCGCAGGTGCGTGCGCACCGTGGTTTCGGACACGAACAGCCGCTCGGCCATGGCCACATTGGAATAGCCCTCGGCCAGCAGCTGCAGCACCTTCTGCTCCTTGGGCGTCAGCGGCTCCACCAGCGCCGCCGGTGCGGGCCGGCCCGCACTGGCGGCCGGCTCGCCCCCGGCCTGGCCGCAAGCCTGCAGCAGCTTTTGCACGTAGGGGGCAGGCAGGCTGGCCGACTGGCGCGCACAGGCGTCGGCCACCAGCCGGCGCACGTCTTCGCCCTCGTCGGCAAAAATGCGGACAAAGCCTTCGGCCGCGCCAAAACGCAGCGCCTCGCCCATCACCACCAGCGCGTGCGCGCCGTCACCAGTGCGCTGGCACGCCTGCGCCAGCAGGATGCGCAGCTTGAGCGCGCGGCGCATCAGCTGGTTGCCGGCAGCCGCAGCCAGCTCGCGCTCGATGGCCTCGCGCACCGGCGTGCCCGGGCGCGCATGCAGGTCCAGCCGCAGCCGGCCAAGGGTGATGTCCTCGACATCGCTGGCAAAGGAGCTGACCCCGGGCCGCGTGCGCCACAGCGCCGGATCGGCGGCGCGCTCGATCGCCTCCTGCGCCGCGTGGACATTGCCCTGGCGCAGTGCCAGCCGTGCGCGCTCCAGCATTGCCGCCATCACCAGCCGCGTCAGCCCGCGGTGGTGTCCCAGCGCTTCCAGTTGCGCCAGCCATTCATGCGCCTGGTCGGCTTCGCCGCGCTCGAAGGCAATGCGGGCCAGCACCGTGTGCCCGGTGATGATCTGGTCAGGCAGCCCGAGGTCGCGCGACAGCGGCAGGTAGACGTTGAGCAAGCGGCCGGCGCGATCGGAGTCCCCGCTCTCGTACAGGCCTTCGGCCAGCAGGATGCCGGCCATGGCGTTGCCGTTGGTGGGCCCGAAGCGGTTCGGCAGCATCGTGCTGGCGGCGATGCGAAACCGTGCCAGCGCCTGCTGCAGCCGCCCCTGGCGCAGGTCGATCAGCCCTTCGACCGACTCCGAGAAGATCTTGTTGAAATTGCTGTCCGAGCCGCGCACCGCGTGCCGCGCCACCTGCAGCAGCCGGCGCGCCTCGGGGTAGTCGCCGGCCACCGCAGCCAGTCGCGCCATCGAGGTGGCCAGGATCGCATCGGGAAAGGCGTAGCCCATCGGCAACGGCGGCAGCTCATTGCGGGCGAAGGCGCGCGCATCGTCGAAGCGGTCCATCATGTTCAGCAGCATGTGGCGCAGCGCGCGGATATGCGCCAGCAGGTCGCCGGCCGCGCCCTCGGTAGGGATCTGCTGCAGCAGGGCGATGGCTTCGGCCGGGCCGCGCGTGAACGACACCGCCCAGACGCGCGCGATCTGCAGCTTGGGCCAGCGTGCCAGTTCCTCGGCCGGCACCGCCTCCAGCCAGCGCGTCAGCAGGCGCATGCGGCCCTGCGCCAGCAGGTCGTCCGCGGCGCCGTCCAGCAACTGCAGCGCGTGCGCCAGCGCACCGGCCGCGAACGCATGCTCGATGGCGGGCACCGGACGCCCCTGCGACTCATACCAGCGCGATGCCGACAGGTGCAGCAGCGGCACGGCGTCAGGCATGGCCTGCATTAGCTGGCCGCGCAGGAAGCCGGAAAAGAGGCTGTGATAGCGGTACCACTGCTCCGATGCCGCACCGGAGCCACGCTCGCCATAGCGCTCGCTCTCCAGCGGCAGCAGGAACAGGTTGGCGCGCTCCAGCCAGGCCAGGATTTCGTCGCTGCTGCCAGCGGTCGCGGCGTCGCACACGGCGTCGCACAGCGGCCCGCACAACTGGTCCAGGATCGAGGTGCGCAGCAGGAAGTCGCGCACCGCGTCGGGCAGGTGCAGGAATACGTCTTCGACCAGGTAGTCGGCAATCGCCGCGTTGGAGCCGGAGAAGCCGGCGATAAAGCCCTCTGGCTGGCTGCGCCGCTCCAGCGCCACCGACGCCAGCCACAATGCAGTGGCCCAGCCCTCGGTGCGCCGGTGCAGCACGCTGATGGCCGCCTGCTCCAGCTTCAGCCCGCGCGCCTGGCGCAGGAAGGATGCGGTTTCGTCGGCGGAAAAGCGCAGCTGCGCGGGTTCGATCTCAAGCAGTTCGCCGCGCGCGCGCAGGCGGCCCAGGCCGGATTCCGGCACCCAGCGGGTGCCGATCACCACGCGGCAGCCGGGCGGCAGGCTTTCCACCAGTTGCCAGACCAGTCCGGTCACGGCGGCGTTCTGGATCGCTTCGAAATCATCAAGGAACAGCGTGAAGTCGCCGCTATGGCTGGCCAGGCGGTCGATCAGGGCGAGCGCCTGCTCGCCGGGATCCTGCGCCAGCGCCCCGTGCGCGGACCGGCCAGGCCCGCCGCCGCCCATGCCCTGCGCAATGGCTGCCTCGACCGAACCCAGGAAGCGCGAGGCATCATTGTCCGACCGGTCCAGCGTCAGCCAGGCGGTGCGCCCGCCCGCGGCCTCCAGCCGCGCGCGGCACTGGAGCATGGCCGTGGTCTTGCCGAAGCCCGCCGGTGCGCGCACCAGCACAAGCTTGACGAAGCCGGCCGCGCACACGGTCTCGCAGATCGCCGCGCGCTCGACCTGGAACGGGGTCAGCAGCGGCGGACGCAGTTTGGCCGCCAGCGATGCGGCGCCGGCCGGTGGCGGCACGCGCCGTCCGGTCTCCTCGATACTTGCCATTGGCTGTTGTCGTCTCCCGCGCATCGCTGCCGTTGCAGGCCGCGCGATGCGCCCGCCCGCGCTGCGGATGCAGCCGGGCGGCCGTGGCTGTGATGTGACAGAGGATTATGACGTAAACTGCTGCACTCGCGAAAATGCGGGCAACGGCATGCGGCCCTACACCAGCTTGTTGGCGTGGCCGGCCCAGTAGCGGTCGCGCAGCAACCGCTTGAGCAGCTTGCCGGTCGGCAGGCGCGGCAACTCCGTCTCGAAGTCGACCGAGCGCGGGCACTTGATGGCCGACAGGTTGGCGCGGCAGAACGCAATCAGCTCCGCGGCCAGCTCGGGCCCTGCCAGGCCCATGTCGGCGGGCTGCACCACGGCCTTGACCTCTTCGCCGAAGTCCTCGTTGGGCACGCCGATCACGGCCACGTCCATTACCTTGGGATGCGTCATCAGCAGGTTCTCGGCCTCCTGCGGGTAGATGTTGACGCCGCCGGAGATGATCATGTTGGCCTTGCGGTCGGTCAGGTACAGGTAGCCGTCCGCATCCACGTAGCCGACATCGCCGATGGTGCTCCAGTCCGGCTGCTGCGGGTGGCGCGACTCCGCGGTCTTGGCATCGTCATTGTGGTATGCAAAGGCGCGGCCCTCGGCAAAGTAAATGGTGCCCGATTCGCCCGGCGGCAGCAGCGCGCCGTCCGGCCCGCAGATGCGCAGCTTGCCGACCATGGCCCGGCCCACCGTGCCCTTGCGCTCCAGCCACTCCGGCGTGCTGACCACGGTCACGCCATTGCCCTCCGTCCCGGCGTAGTACTCCCAGATCACCGGTCCCCACCACGCGATCATGGCTTCCTTGACCTGCACCGGGCACGGCGCGGCCGCGTGGATCGCCACGCGCAGCGACGACACGTCACAGGCCTGCCGCTGCGCCTCGGGCAGCTTGAGCATGCGCGAGAACATCGTGGGCACCAGCTGCGTATGCGTGATGCGGTGCTGCTGCACCAGCTGCAGGTAGTGCCCGGCATCGAAATGCTCCATCACCACCGCGGTCCCGCCCAACGCCTGCACGGTCATGTTGTAGCGCAGCGGCGCCGCGTGGTATAGCGGCGCGGGCGACAGGTAGCGCGTCTCGGCATCGAAGCCATAGAGCCGCTGGCACAGGCTGGTCAGGGTCGTGGGAGCTTCGATATTCGCGCTCGACGGCGGCGCATACACCCCCTTCGGCCGGCCCGTGGTGCCGGACGAATACAGCATGTCGCCGCCGGTCACTTCGCCATCGATGCGCGTTGCCGGGCAGCGCGCCAGCGCGGTTTCGTACGCGTCATAGCCCGGCACGGTGCCGTCCAGCATCAACCTGCCGCGCAGCGCCGGCGTCTGCCCGGCCAAAGCTGCCGCGACCTCGGCCTGCGCGTGCGTGGTGACCAGCAGCTTGGCGCCGCTGTCATTGATGATGTAGGCGGCATCGGCCACGTTCAGCCGCGTGCTCAGGCAGATATAGACAATGCCGCTGCGCTGCGCGCCCCAGCACAGTTCGAACAGGCGCGGATGATTCTCGACCATGAACGCGACGCGGTCACCGGGCTGCAGTCCCTGGCCGCGGAACAGGTGGGCGACCTGGTTCGAGCGTTCATCCAGTTCGCGGTAGGTGACGACTGCGCCGCTGCTGCCCATGATGACGGCTGGTTTGTCGGGCGTGCGCTGCGCGTGGATGTGCGGATGCATGGCGTTGAACTCCTCGACGGGTGTCGGTGTATTGGCGGATGCTGATCCCGCATTCTGGGAATGTCGGCGGGTTCAACAATCGTCGGAAGCGACGAAGCAGCAGTGCCGCCGCTTTGCCGCAGTGCCGCAAAAATCGGGCCGCGGACGCGCCGGGCAGCTTCGTCCGATGCGACGATGCGCCACCGGACGGCCTGGCAGGATGATGCCCGCCAGACGACCGCAATCACGCCTCACCCCCATTCCGAAGGAGCCAAGGTGGATTTCCAGTTCAGCGAAGAACAGTCGATGCTGCGCGACACGCTCGCGCGTTACCTGGCCGACCACTATGATTTCGAAGCCCGCCGCGCTGCCGTCCAGTCAGCCGCGGGCTGGCGCCCGGACTGCTGGCGCGCCTTCGCCCGCGAGCTCGGCATTCTCGGCGCGGCCTACCCCGAGACGCTGGGTGGCCTTGGCGGCGGCGCGGCCGAGCACATGATCGTAATGGAGCAACTGGGCCGCCACCTGGTGCTGGAGCCATACCTGGGCACCGTGGTGCTGGGCGGCGGCGCGCTCATGCACGGCAGCCCCGAGCTGGCCGCGCAGTGGGTGCCGGCCATCATCGGCGGCGAAGCCACCGCCGCCTGGGCCCATGCCGAACCCGCCGGCCGCTACTGCCGCCACGACGTGCAAGCCAGCGCCACGCGCCAGGGCAACGGCTACAAGCTGAGCGGGCACAAGCAGGCCGTGGCCGGCGCGCCGTTCGCCACCCATCTGGTCGTCAGCGCCCGCACGTCCGGCGCGCGCCGTGACCGGGACGGCATCAGCCTGTTCTGGATAGCGCGCGACACGCCCGGCGTGACGCTGCGCGAGTATCCGACCTTCGACGGCCAGCGCGCCGCCGAAGTGCTGCTCGACAACGTGCAGGTGCCGGCCAGCCAGCGTATCGGCGCGCAAGGCGAGGCCTTTACCCTGATCGAACAACTTTGCGACGAGGCCATGGTCGCGCTCTCTGCCGAAGCCAATGGTGCCATGGCGCGCATGCTGGCCGACACCATCGACTATGCGCGCCAGCGCAAGCAGTTCGGCGTGCCGATCGGCACCTTCCAGGTGCTGCAGCACCGCATGGCCGACATGTACATGCAGCTGGAGCAATCCGTGGCGCTGACCCAGGTGGCGGCGATGCATGCGGCCAGCGCACCACAGGTGCGCGCGCAGGCCGCATGCGCGGCCAAGATCCAGGCCGGCCAGGCCGGTGCCTTTGTCGGCCAGGCGGCGGTGCAGATCCACGGCGGCATGGGCGTCACGGAAGAGCTGGCGGTGGGCCACTACTTCAAGCGCGTCACCGCGATCGACCTGCAGCTGGGCTCCGCCGAGCACCACCTGCACCGCTACGCCGACCTGCTCTACCCCGCCCAGGCCGCGGCCTGAAGCCAGCATCCCCGAACCCAGACGATTACCCAGCGAGGCCCGTCGATGAATCTCGATTTCTCCCCGCAAGATCAGCAGTTCCGCGAAGACGTGCGCGCCTGGATCGCCCAGGCCTATGACGCCGACCTGCGCGCGATGATGGCGCAGTCCAAGAACGGCTACCTCGACAAGGCCGCGCAGCTGCGCTGGCAGAAGGCGCTGCACGCGCGCGGCTGGGCCGCTCCGAACTGGCCCAGGGAATATGGCGGTCCGGGCTGGACCTCGACCGAGCGCTTTATCTTCCAGTCGGAACTGGCCGCCGCCGGCTGCCCGCCAGTGTCGCCGATGGGCCTGAAGATGGTGGCGCCGGTGATCATGAAGTACGGCACGCCCGAACAGAAGCAGCGCTTCCTGCCGCCGATCCTGAGCTCGGACGTGTGGTGGTGCCAGGGCTATTCCGAACCCAACTCCGGCTCCGACCTGGCCTCGCTGCAGATGCGCGCCGATCATGGCACCGACAGCGGCGGCGAGCACTACATCCTGAACGGCTCCAAAATCTGGACCACGCACGCGCAGTGGGCCGACTGGATGTTCTGTCTGGTGCGCACCAGCCGCGAATCGAAGCGCCAGGAAGGCATCTCGTTCCTGCTGCTGGACATGCATACGCCAGGCATCACGGTATCGGCGCTGCCGACGCTGGACGGCCCTCCGCCCGGCCAGCAGGAAGTGAACCAGGTCTTCTTCGAGAATGTGCGCGTGCCAGTGGCAAACCGCATCGGCGAAGAAGGCAAGGGCTGGACCTACGCCAAGTACCTGCTGGAGTTCGAGCGCGGCGGCACCTACAGCCCGATGCTGCGCAAGCAGTTGTCGCAGATCGCGGAGATCGCCGCCGGGCAGCCCGCCGACGACGGCGGCCGCCTGCTCGACGATCCCCTGTTCCGCCGCAAGCTGGCGGCACTCCATCTGCGCGCTGCGGCACTCGAGGCGGTTGAATTGCGGGTGTTCTCGGGCGTGGAATCGGGCACTTCGATCGGCGCGGCGTCGAGCATGCTCAAGCTCACCGGCACCGAGACCCTGCAGGCAGCCAGCGAACTGGCGATGGAAGCCGCGGGCCCGGCTGCGTTGCCGTTCGTGCAGGACACCTGGGCTGCATTGCAGGGGCGCGAGGCCGCTGCGCGCGTGGGGCCGGACTATGCCGCCGTGCTGGCGCCGCGGTATTTCAACTATCGCAAGGCGTCGATATACGGGGGATCCAACGAGATTCAGCGCAATATCATCGCCAAGCTTGTGCTGGGACTTTAGAACCCGTTTCAGGATGAAAAAGGGGGACGCCCCTTTTTCATTCCGAAACCGGATTCTTAGGCGGCGGGAATTGCGCCTTCGCCAGCGCGCCGGCCCTCGGCATCAGTGGTAGTCCAGATGCAGCCGCCAGACACCCGCCACAGGCAGCAGCGCAGCGGTCAACGTCAAAACGCCTTGGATAGCTCCAGCCCGCCATAGAAAGAACGTGACTGGCCTGCAGTCTTCTTGGCACCGCCAAAGAAACCAAGATTCAATGCCTTACCAAGGGAAATGCCGGTCAGCACCAGCCCACCCTGCGTGGCGTGGTAAAACGGGTCGCCATGCTTGATGATCTCGACGCCGGCCCAGGCATCGCCAAAGACCTTATAGAGCAAGCGCCCGCGCGCCCAGTAAGCCTTAGGCCCGAAATTGTAGCTCGCAATGCCGTTGACGGCCCATTGCCTGGCGAATTCCTGCTGGCCCAGCACCGTGAGCGCCAGCCCCCACTCCCCCCCATCGGAGCGGTTGTCCGCGCCTTCCGGAGAAACGCGGTTGTAGCGATAACGCGCTCCGACCGACGCCTCCGCCCACCCGCTTTCCCAGCCCTTCTGCACGCCAATCGCCGCCTCGGCGGACTGTCCGTTGACTGACACGGTGGTGCCGTTCGAGCCGTATTTATAGTGGTAGTCGCTGATCACAAGCTTCTGTGTCAGGAATGACACCGGCAGAAAATTGCCACTGACACCGGCGTACTCACTACGCTCGCCACCGCCCGCAAGGCTGGCGCCACCAAACAGGAACGGCCCCGCCGCTGCCGGCGTCGAGGCCAGCAAGGATGAACCGCCCAGGAGAGCAACCGCAAAGATACGACGAGCTGCACCATAGCGGGTGTACCGCGTCATGTTCATTCCCTGTGTTAGGCCGCGCCATGCAGCGCAATGTTGTACAGGTGGAAGTCGCCAGTCGGCGTGACAAGCCTTCCGGTGGGTGTAAGACGGATCATCTGGTCGGCAGCGTTGCCTCCATGGTCCGTCGTGGTCTGGCGCAATGTAGCGCCAGAATTCAGGTCTAGCTCAATGCTGCTGAACAGCAGCGGTGCAGCACCGTCGATGGTAGCAATGGCGACCGGCAACATACCAACGCGCAAAGGCTGCATTAATAATCCGGCGGCCCAACTCTGCCCGATAGACGCCTTGCCCTTGTCCCGATGCAGTATTTCCGCCAGCCGTGTGAGCGGCGGTGTCTCGGTCTCGCGCAGGGTCCCCATCTCGAGCTGGAGCCTGCTGCCAAACAAGAACGTTTCCAAAGCACCGGTATTGCCGTACGCCGCCCAGTTGAAATGCAGGCCCACTGACATGCCTTTGGCTGAACCTGGACGCGATGGCTTAACGGATGTTGTCGTCGCGGTATCGCGCACGATCAAGTTGGGGAGGTGGACCGCCACGCCAACCACGTCACCCAGCGTCAGCTTCGGTATCGCTTCGCCTGTATAAAGCGCGCCGTTCGGCGACAGATCCGAGGTCAGCCCCAGGTAGGTCCTGTCGTGAACCGTGAGCATGACCGGCACGTGCAGCGGAAAACGATATTCGACGCGGCGGTTGCGCGAGTGCTTGTACGCGTACGCGGCCACGATCATGGCCGACCCCAGCGTCATCAGCGTCCAGAACAGCGTCACCATGCCTGCCCCTAACGGGATGGTGCCGGCGTAAATCCGGTACACGCCCACCGGCACGCTCGCGGCAGCCACGCCCCCGACGGCAAGCAGCGGCGAGAGCCAGAGCCACATCTTTCCCGTCTGCGACATCTGCTTGTCCGTCACGGCGAACGGGATACTTTTGCGGAACAGTCCGACGCTGGTCGTCATGAAGGCGAAGAACCTTGCCATCGCGTACTGCTCGCTCAGGAACAGCGAGTTATAGCCGCGTCCGAGCTCCAGATGCACCAGTATTGAAAGCAGGTAATACTGGCAGAACAGTATCAGGAAGGTGTTCAGCGGCGACACGATCGGCAGCACGCCAAACAGGAATACCGCGGGCGGCGTCAGGAAGAAGACCAGCTTCTGCCAGCCTTCCAGGAAGAACAGGGCCGACGCCAGATAGTTCAACCGCTGGCCCAAGGTCAGTCCGCGGCAGAACAGGATGTTCTCACGCCGGAATACCTGCATGGACCCCATGCCCCAGCGCATGCGCTGCTTCAGGTAGGTATCGATGCTGTGCGGTGCCAGGCCGAACGCCAGCGACTCGGCGTGGTACACCAGACTGGTAGCCAAGCTTGTGCAGCCGGATGGCGGTGTGCACGTCCTCAGTCACCGTTTCGGTGGCGAAGCCCCCGATCCGCGCTACCGCGGCCCGGCGGATGACCGCGCAACTGCCACAGAAGAACGCTGCATTCAGGGCGTCCTTGCCGCGCTGGATGATCTTGAAGAACAGCGCCTGTTCGTCCCAGACCCGCTTCTTGCCCAACCGGTGGTTGAACGAGTCGATGTTGAAGAAGTCCTGCGGCGTTTGCACGAAGGCGACGCCTGCATCCTTGAAATACCCAAGCGTCTTCACCAGGAAATCCTTGCGTGGCGCGTGGTCGGCGTCGAAGATCGCGATGAATTCGCCTGTGCTGTGCTGTAGCGCGTTATTGAGATTACCGGCCTTGGCATGCGCGTTGTTGTCGCGGGCGAGATAGCGGCAACCGAGTTCCTCGGCCAATGTGCGCATCGACTCGCGGTGCCCGTCGTCGAGCAGCCAGGTGACATGCGGATAGTCCATGCGCATGGCTGCCAACAAGGTCCGGCGTATCAGTTCGACCGACTCGTTATAGGTCGGCACGTAGACGTCGACGCTCAGGCCCGGCTCCGGCGGCGGCGCTTCGCGCACCGACAACTGGTATGTCATCAAAACAAAGAGCAGGCCGCTCACGTAGCCGTAAAGTTCGGCGGCGTAGAGTGGGATGGAGAAGAGCGGGGCCGACATATTGATGCTTCCCACGCGCCATCCCATATACACCAGGCCCGATATCACGTACACGACAACGAGGCACTTGATATAGCGCTTCGGCTGCTCAGTCTTCATATTGCCGTTCCGTGCTGAAGTTGAGCTCCCGGCAGGTCATGGCCACTGCACGAGAATGCGGGCGGTCAAGCAGCGGTTGACCGCCACTGGACGAACTTCCTTGACCCAGGCCGGCGCATCCGGAAATGGTTGTCTGTCGGCTCAGGCAATCACGCGGGTCGCGCTGCACGCTCAAACCGCAGCACAATCTGCATCATAGGTGATTTGCCCCTTGGTGTGAGTGGCCAAGTTACCGCTTTGGAGCGGTAGTATTAATTCGGCATCGCCTGCTTGTGGAGGATTTAGGGCAATGCTGATCAAGTCCTCCGATTCGTGAGAAGGCGCGTTATTTGAAGAATCACGAGCGCGAAGAGATGAACATGAAGCAGATGACGTTGGCAGCGGGTGCAGATCAATGTGCAGGTTTCGAGCAACACCGCAAGCCAACGCGACGTGAGGAGTTTCTGGCGACGATGGAGCGGATCGTACCGTGGGCGGCATTGTGCGCCGTGATTGAGCCGTACTATCCGAAGGCAGGCAATGGCCGGCGGCCCATTGGTCTGGAGCGGATG
>NZ_KB903179.1:0-22609 GCF_000379565.1 Cupriavidus sp. UYPR2.512
CATGCGTTCCAGGCCAATGGGCGGGCGCCCTCGTTTGCCCTTGGGGTAGTACGGCTCCAGTGCCTCCAGCAATCGAGCCCAGGGCACCACCTGCTCCATCTCACCCAGAAATTTCTCGCGCCGCGTAACGCGCTTCTTTCCCAGATACTCGGCACTAGCAAAACTGATTTGTTGCATCGGCGTAGCTCGCTGGTCGTCCTTAGTCTATCAACGCTTCACAGCTGCTCAACGTCGACACTCTCGTCGATTAAATCAGCCTTTCCATAGCCTGGACCCACGAAAGGGCCGGCTGGCATTTTCTTATTCAGTCGACATTGCTTTTCGTCATCGAAAGCGACGTGGCTGCATTTTCTGGCAGCGCGGCATGCGGGTACTGGCCTGGCCCTGCGGTTACGCAGGCGCCCAGACCTCGCCGGCATTAAGAAACGACTAGCAATTACCGGTGACATGGCAGCGGGCGGGCCATTATACCGAGATCCCATCGGCACAAGGATGGCGCCTGCGAAGGCGCACTGATCCCGTTCGTACTCCGCCTGCAGAAAGAGTTTTTAAACGACCACAGTGGCACGCACGCCCCAGAGGCGGCGGCATGCTGCGGCATTGGATGTATGGGGGTCCCACCAGGCAGCAAGGGATAATATGCAGCATTCAGGGGTATTCACGCGTCAGGAACTCGATCGTTATTTTGCATCTTATGTGGGGATGGAAGGAGGTAACCCAAGAGCTCCCGTCTGGATATGCGACAGAAGCCCGCGCGCCTGGTTGGAGCCCCTTGTCGCGCCGCTGCAGCCGCGTGTGGCGCCGCCCGCCTGGGACGCCGAGTTCCGCCACCAGCAGCGGGAAAACATGGGCAAGTGGCTCGGCCATCAGTACATCGCCCGCATCATGGCCGCCGCGCGGGCTGAAGCACTGCGCGTACGGCTCGCCGACAACGATTGGGAACAATACTACTGGCGCCATCTCTACGCGCCTGGGGGCGCCGAGTTCAGGCTCAGCCTGTTTCCCCTGCCTGCCCAACTAGATGGACGAACGGCATGGTCCAAAGCGTTCCGAGGCCAGCCCGAACTCGTCCCACAGACACGCTATGAGGATCTGTGCCGGCATGGCGAACGCTTCCGGTTTCTCGCGAAGACCTGCGCCCGCTGGCGCCCGAAGGTGGTCGTTTGCCTGGGCCATCGCCATACCGACGAATACCTCGAAGCCTTCTCGCTAGGCGGGCTCGCCAGCGAAGAGCACGCAATCCAGCCGGCCGACCAAGTCAGGCGCTTGCGCATCTTCGCCAAAGACGGCACGACGTGGATCATCTGCCCAGCGCTCGGCGGCAGCGCAGGACTGATCTCGCAGGTCCAGCTCGATGCGTTTGGCAAGCTTCTGGGCACGCGCCTGGCAGCGAGCGACTTCAAACACTGCCTCGATCTCGATCCCGTCGACAACGCCCCGTGGGCGCAGCTGGAGGTCTTGCCCGATCCGTGCCGGAGGAGCCAGCCGCCTGCCGACTCGGCTGGTTGCCATACGGAGGAACGTGCTCGGCCAGTGTTTCCCAGGAGCGAACACGCTCAGGCGGGGACTCGTGAATCCTTCGCCTAGTATGGGCGTATGCCAAGGGAATCTGCCATCACGAGTTGCGATAAAAGACCCCGTTATCGTGCCCCATCTTGGGCCCCGGCAACGCTGGCCTCACGTTCTTCCTGGTCTCACGTGCTGCCGGCATCCGTTGCTAGCCAAGCCTGGCCGAAGGGCCAACGGCGCTTGCCGGGCCACAAGCCGCCGTTCACATGCGTCGTCATTCGGACGGGTCACGCCTGGTCTTTACCGCCATGACGACCTCTTCCAGGGACGCGTTGCCTGCGCGTTCGCCAAGCCCGTTGATGGTGCACTCGATCTGCCGGGCGCCACCGTACCTGACGGCCGCCAGCTGGCGCTGGTCGAACTGTGAGGCTTCGGGAATTCGTTCATCGGCTTCCTCCTGGTCGACGTGACGTTCAGTTCAGGCCGATGCCACGCGACAACACCTCGTGCGCCCATGTCACCGCCGCGCGCGCCGGCGCCTGGCCGGTCGACTCCACGCGTTGCGCCAGCCTGAGCACCCGATCGCGGATGCCTGCCACTTCGTCACGCAGGGCCGATTCGTCGACACCGCCGAGGTATTCCCGGGCGCAACTCACGATGCCGCCGGCATTGATGAGGAAGTCGGGCGCATAGAAGATCCCGCGCTGGTGCAGGGTGTCGCCTTCGGCGAGGGAAGCGAGTTGATTGTTTGCCCCGCCGGCGATGACCCGGAAGCGGCAGCTTTCGGCCACGGCCGGGGTGATGACGGCACCCAGCGCGCACGGCGCGAATACATCGGCGTCGACGGCCGTGATGGCTTCCGGCGATACGACGCGGGCGCCAAACTGCTGTTGCGCCTGCGTCGTGCGGCCGGCGTCGATATCGGCCACGGTCAGGGTGGCGCCCGCTTCATGGAGACGGAGGCAAAGCTCCCAGCCCACCGAACCCAGTCCCTGGACGGCCACGGACAAGCCGGCGAGCGACTTGCGGTCCAGGCGATACAGCGCCGCCGCCTCGATGCCGACGAACACGCCGTATGCCGTCCACGGCGAGGGATTGCCGCCGAAGCCGCCGTCGCGCGGCATGCCGCTGACATAGCGGGTCTCGGCCTGGACGGCACGCATGTCGTCCACCGTCGTGCCGACGTCCTCGGCCGTAATATAGCTGCCTTGCAGCGACTCGACCATGCGGCCGAAGGCGCGGAAGAGTTGCTGGCGGTCGGTCTGCGCCGGGGAACGCAGGATCACCGCCTTGCCGCCACCGAACGGCAGCCCGGCGAGGGCGTTCTTGTAGGCCATGCCCTGTGACAGGCGCAGCGCATCGGACAGCGCGTCGGCTTCGGCGGGATAGGCCCAGTACCGGCAGCCGCCGAAGGCGGGGCCCAGTCTGGTGTTGTAGATGGCGATGATGGCCTGCAGGCCGGATTCCGGATCGGTGGCGAGCGTCACGCGCTCGTGGGACAGGCCTTCGCCGGTGCCGAAAAGGCGGACAGCGGCCGCCGCGTGGGTACGGTCGTTCAACTTCTTCTCCATGACGTGGGGAATGCAAAGCTGTAGCTCTGCCTTCCTTGACACACCGCCTGGGTTGCAGTGCGGTGCGGCGTTTGATGGGGCGTGGAGCCCCAATCCCGTTCGGCTGCGGGCGATCTTGTCGCGCCGGCGCCGGGTTGGCATCTTACCCAGTTTCTCGGTGCGGGCGGGGCTGGGGTTTTCGCTTACTCCAAGGTCGGCTTCCACATCCGCTTACCGTGTCTCGGGACTCTTACGGCTAGCACCGCGTGCTACCTGGTGCCACCGTGCAGCACCGCGTTGCGGCGCGCGTACAGGAAGTAGATCGACAGACCGATCCCCAGCCAAATGAGGAAGGCGATCCAGGTCAGCGCTTGAAGGTGCGCCATCAGGAACAGGCAGAAGCCCACCGATAGCAGCGGAACCACCGGCACGCCGGGGCAGCGGAAGGCCCTATGCAGATCGGGACGGGTCCGGCGCAGCACCAGGACCGCGATCGAGATCAGCGTGAAGGCCGAGAGTGTGCCGATATTGATCAACTCGGCCAGCACATTGAGCGGCACGAATGCGGCGATCATCGCAAACACGATGCCGACGGTCCAGGTGGCAAAGAATGGCGTGGCGTGCACCGGGTGTACCGACGACAGCTTGGCGGGCAACAGGCCGTCGCGAGACATGGCAAAGATGACGCGAGTCTGGCCAAAGGTCATTACCAGGATCACCGTGGTCATGCCGAGAATGGCGCCCAGGTCGACAAAGCCAGCCACCCAGTTCTGTCCCGCGTACTGCAACACCAGCGACACGGGATGGTCGACGCCGGCGAACTTGGCGAAGGGAACGACGCCGGTCATGATGGCCGCGACTATCACGTATAGCACTGTGCAGACCGTCAGCGAGCCGATGATGCCGACCGGCAGGTCGCGGTGCGGATTGCGCACTTCCTCAGCGGCTGAGGTCACCGCATCGAAGCCGATAAAGGCGAAGAACACCAGCGCCGCCGCATTGAAGATGCCGGATACCCCGAAACGGCGCGAATGGCTGCCAGTTGGCCGGCTTGACATGCCAGACGCCGACCGCGATGAACAGCACCACCACCGAAATCTTGATCGCCACCATCAGGTTGTTGAGACGGACCGACTCGCGCACGCCGCACGACACCACCCAGGTGGTGATCAGCATGATTAGGAAGGCCGGCAGGTTGAACAAGGTGTGAACGCCCGGCACAGCCCCCGGAGCCGCCGTCAGCGCCGCCGGCAAATGCAGGCCGAAACCCGCCGCCAGCGACTGGAAGTATCCCGACCAGCCCACCGACACCGCCGAGGTAGCCAGGCCGTATTCGAGCAGAAGGTCCCAGCCGATCATCCAGGCGATGATCTCGCCCAGAGTCGCGTAGCTATAGGTATAGATCGATCCCGACACCGGGATGGCGGAGGCGAACTCGGCATAGCACAGCGCGGCGAAGCCGCAGGCCATGGCCGCGATGACAAAAGAAACCGTCAGCGCCGGGCCGGCGGTCAGGGCTCCGGTGCCGGTCAGCACGAAGATGCCGGTGCCGATGATGGCGCCGATGCCCATCAGCACGAGGTCCACCGGACCCAGCACCTTCTTCAGGCCGCCAACGTGGCTGTCCACCAGCATGGCGTCAATGTCTTTGGTTCGGAACAAGCTCATATAGGTGTCTCCTGCATGTGCTGCCGAGCGATCGCACGGGCCCGCGCCGGAGATGGCGACGAGTCATGCGGGCGCGAAGGCATCCGGGCAGCGTGCTGCCGGGGTCGACGGCACGGCTTGCCGGCACGCAGGTCGCGCCCCGGTCCCGGTATTTTTGTTGGAATTACCCGGACCGCCCAGGCCACGGGGACAGACGTCAAACCGAATCAACGCGGCGCGCACGGCCCTCCGATTCCTTGCACGCCGCTGATGTCAAACACGCCGGTCTCAATCGACGTGATGAACCCATCCGAATGGGTCGGCGATCTTGCCGCGCTGGATGCCGGTCAACAACGAACGGAGGCGTTGCGTAACTTCGCCTTCCCCACCATTGCCGATCGTGAACTCCCCACCAGCGTGACGTACCTGCCCGATCGCGGTGACGACCGCGGCCGTGCCACAGGCAAAAGTTTCCTTAACCCAGCCACTGGCTGCATCTGCGCGCCACGTCTCGAAGTCGTATGGTGTTTCATTGACCGGAATACCCTCGTGCCTGGCCAGTTCGATGATCGAAGCGCGCGTAATGCCCGGCAGGATTGTCCCTGTTAATGGAGGCGTGCGCAGAGAGCCGTCATCCATCACGAAAAAAACATTCATGCCCCCGAGCTCCTCGATCCAGCGGTGCTCCGCAGCGTCAAGGAACACCACCTGGTCGCAGCCATTGGCCGAGCCCTCGGTCTGCGCGATCAGGCTGGCTGCGTAGTTGCCGCCGCACTTGGCCGCGCCGGTGCCGCCTGGGGCCGCTCGGGTGTAGCGATCCGAAACCCATACGGTCACCGCCGACTTGCCGGCCTTGAAATACGGGCCGACCGGGCAAGCAATCACGCAAAATACAAATTCGGCCGACGCGCGCACGCCGAGAAAATTCTCCGAGGCAAACATGAATGGACGCAGGTAGAGGCTTCCATCGCCACCTGGAATCCAGGCGCGGTCAATATCGATGAGCGCTTCCACGGCTTGCAGAAATGTGGCCTCGGGCAGGTCGGCCATCGACATGCGAGCAGCAGAGGCGCGAAAACGCCTTGCGTTCTCCTGTGGTCGGAACAGCGAGATCTTGCCGTCCTCGCCACGGTATGCCTTCATGCCCTCGAAGATTTCCTGCGCGTAGTGCAGTACTGCGCAGGCGGGATCGATTTGGAAAGGACGGCGTGCTTCGACCTTGGCGTCATGCCAGCCGCGACCGTCGGTCCAACGGATCGTGACCATGTGATCTGTGAAAATGCGTCCGAACGTCGGATTTGCCAACTTGGCAGCGATCTCATCGGCGGGGGTGGGCTCGGGGCGAGGCTCTACAACGAACTGCAGTTGATTTTCCGTACTCATTTTTCAGTGTTCCGAGGATGTTGGGCCATATGGCCCTGGCCGCCGCGGTAGTGTCGTCGGGGCGGGTGCCATACAAGGGTGGAGTGCCACTTGCCAAAGAGCGGCGCGCCTTCGCAGGCCCCACCACCGCCAAGCCGGACGCGCTCGATCCTGCCACAGGAAACTGTTCTGCTGCGGCCGGAGCCAGGCAGCAGCACTCAGCGCGCCTCTGGCCTATTGCCGCAGTGGCGTTCGCACCAGCGCCTGGGTGCCGCTCATGTAGACGCGGCCTCTTTTGAGGGTGTCCTTGTCGTCCAGGCTGGCCGCGGCCAAGGATTCGCGCAGGTTGGCGATAGTGGGGTATTCACGATGTCTGTCTCCGTATGCTTCTTTTGTCCGGAGGAGTGTAGGAAGCGCCCGCGCCATCGTAAAATCAAAAATTCCAAAACCTGATATCCACAAAACAAATAGCGGAGGGATGGACATGGCCAAGTCTCGCGAGGCACCGGAAAGGATTGCCGACGAGACTCGCCCGCAATACGCGACAGCCATACCGGCATTGCCCCCTGATGAGGAAATGAAGTGTTTGGCGCCACGCTCAATATGCCAACTGCATGCATGTGAAATGCCGCGCAATTTGAATGAACCAGAAGGCGCGCCAAAGCAGGCTTTGTTCCGCACATCGCCCAGATCGGTGCGGATATCCCAACCATGCTCGGGCTAGTCGCCGCGGGGATGGGATATGCATTCGTGCCTGCCAGCACACGGGCGGCGTGCCCGCCGTCCGTAAACCTGTTGCCGCTCAGGGGCTGGACGCCGAGTTTGACGTCGAGTTCGTCTATAGCCGGGAAGCGCAGTCCCCGCCCGTCGAGCGATTCGTTGCATCGGTTCGCAGGGTCCTTGGGGGCGACCGCCAGTTGGTATTTTGGAGAGACAATCGGCCTGCCACTGGCGGCGGTTTACGCGTCGTCTCAACGACGCGTGGCTCGGACTGCTACGCGATTCGCCGCGCGGCGCTCAGGCGTTTATCCAGGCGCGCGCCTGCTCGAGTTCGTTGACGTGGAACGCTTTGATCTCGGCCTTCGTAAAGAACCGCGCCAAATGCATCGAGGCGCGGATCCAGCCCGCGTCGGCCACCACGGCGGCGCGCGTGATCCTGCGGGCCATGGAAACCCCGAGCGTCATGTCGGTCCACAGCGCCTTTGGCTCGATGCCGGTGAAATGCTCGATGCGTTCGAGCACGCGGGTCTTGCCGTTCAGTTCGAGATCACCACGCATGCGCTCGATGGCTTCACGCAGATCGTGGTCAGTGACTTTGCCTTCGACGAAAATTTCGATGACCGGAGAATCGGGGTCAGTGTGATACAGGATCATGGCAGGAGTACTTGGCCAGGGAGACGTTACACGCTCCAGAACGGTTAAATCCAGCATTCGAACCCATCGTACCCCTTTTCACACGGCTCGGTTAGCCTACTCAAGTCGCGGCCCCTTGGTACGGTAAGCACTGGCTCGGCTTTGTACTGATCAGGCTCGAAGACTGCGAAATAATGTATCCCCAGCGACGTGGGGGACGACCGGCCATTGGAACAGCGAGGGTTCAAGAGCCATGTGCAAGTTATTCAAACATGAAGCCAATCAGAGTGCAGTTGTCGGTACTTCCTCTTGTCATTCAGCCCACCTTACGATGGCAAAGCTTCAGATTCGAGGCCGCCTAGCTTAATCTGGATCCGGCTAACGGCCAGCCGACCGGCAGACAGAGTTCGGCCAACACGCGACATCCCCGCAGAAGACTGCGCGGACGCTCAAACGTCAGGTATGGCCAAACAGCGGACGCTTGACGCGCGTGGGATCGTCGGCCACTCACGAACCATTGCCACCCTTTGAGGAATGGCTTGCGCATGGGAAATTGTTCTCGGGCGACACTCATTCGTGCCATCATCGGCTGGGGGCAAGGGATGCTTTCTTTTGTCGGAGGAGGCTTTTTCAGTCTGGCTCTCTACGAGCATGCGAAGGCGGCGTTGTGCGACAACTGACCGCCGTTTCTACCCAGCACGGAGGAGGTGAAAATGGTCGAATCAAGAAATGGACTTTGGAGGCGGACGGGCGCAATGCTGGCCGCAGCCGGACTCCTGGCATTATCGGGGGCTGCTCTGGCCACCAACCAGTCGCAACAGCGCCAACAAGGCAGGGCCGCAAACCAGGCTGCCAAACAGGAAGCGCGCGGAGGCAAGGTCGACTGCCGGGCTGCAAACCAGAAGAGCAACTCCCAGTGCCGGCAAGACAAGCGCGACACGAAGCAGGAGGGCCGCCAGGAGAAACGGGACATCAAGTACTAGCGCGGCCGGTGCTGGCCGACGAAACGATGCTACGTATTCGTGCGGCCGCATGGCGCGGCGCTGTTCATGCGCAACCGGCCAACTAGGGCCACTCGACTGCGCTCTCGCGCCGACATTCGAATGTCGGCTTCTTTCTGAAAGGGCTGCTTGAAAGCGGCACCATTACTTCACTTCTCGTCGGGGCTCTTGTATGGCTGACGTTTTCCAAGCACTTGCGCGACCAACGGCACTGTGGTGATGACCCCTACAGCGAGCAGCGTCCAGCCGATGGCGCGGCGTTGTTCCGGATTCATTCGATCGCTGAGCAACAGTGCGAGGCCCGCACCGCCTGCCGCTCGTGTTCCGGCAATCAATCCAAGTTCTGGAATGGTCAGTGATACCTGTTTCATCTGTGCCTCCTGGCGGGTTGGACAGATTCGAAGTAGTTTTCGGCGCGTGCGGCAGGCGGTCTGTGCGCAAGCCGACACTGCTGAAAACGGCCGACGGTTTTAGTAAGCCCACACTCGAATTACTACTTTGGCTCGTTGGCGGAATTGGAGAGTGCGCCAATACCAAGCCTGCGCGCGCTGATCCCAGCCTCGCCCTTGCACAGCGTCTGCAAGGAGGTGGCAGCGCGCACTCAGCGGCCGATTCCCGACGTCAGCCGGATTCGACAAGCGTTCCGATAAGCCGTAACAACTCGGCATGCTCTGGTCCGTGCGCATCGGACACGAGGAAATCGCCGACGGCTATTTCGGATGTCTGGCCGCCTGATGGCAAGTTGGGCTCATGCCGGATGAACACTCGTCCTGAATCCAGGTCGCAAACCAGCGACCATCGGTCGCCATTGGAACTCCGATAAAGATGCCGTGCTCGCTGCGTCATGAACCCTCCCCCTCAATTTTGGCTGGCGGCATCGCCCATCATGAATAGATGACCGGCGTGCGGGCGTTCATTGCCAGCAAGCATAAAGCTACCAGCCGTGCGAGCGATCTCATCGGTAAAAAATCGCGCTCGATGCGATCCTCGAGTAAAGGCGCGATGTGGCGAGATCTGTTCCAGCGATGAATCCCCATGCCAGCACCTGTCCTTTAGAGCAGCCCCAATGTGAGGAGTTCATGGCCGAATGACATCGCCCAACCCAGAAGTATGAGCGTGAGCGAGACGTACATGGGATTGCGTGTATTGCGATACAGGCCAACGACGACGAGTTGGACCGGCGGAGCCCAAGGAGCGAGCGTGCCCTTGCGGAGCGAGCGTGCCCTTGCCCGAAACGTAGAAGTCGCGTACGCATCAGAGCAGACCAACCGAGCCGACCGGCATCAACACCAGACCCAGTGGCAGAACGAGCTGTGTGTGTGAGCTGGAAAGCAGCCAGATGCCGGGAACTGCAAAGGCCACTACGCCGGGCAGTGCAAAGAACGCCAGGACCGCCCGCGCAAACATGATCCCCTAGCTTTGTTTTCTGGCGACAATCCTCTCCCTTCCGATGACCTTGCCGACGTCTGCGGCAATGGTGCGCAGAATTTGCTTTAGCCATTGCACAGGTGGGGTCGGCCTCGGAGCATGCGATCTGACGGCGCGCGGGCCTCCGTGCTGCCCGATCCCCTGGATTGGCTTATCCAACGCCCTGCACGCACTCCTTCGGATCGATGACCCCGAGGCTCTTGACGATCCTGAAATTACCGTCATGTGCCTGGGCAAGGTACATGTTCATCCGCACGTGATGCTGGCCCGGCACCATCTCGGCCGGACCACCCGGTCCCTCGGCGATCCTCGCGTGGTCCAGTGCCTTGATGACTTCGTCTTGCTTTAGCGAGCCGGCCTCCTTCACGGCAACCTCCCAGAGCCTCAGCCCTCGGTACAGCCCGGAACACGCACTGCCAGCTGTGAATTTGGCACTGCCCGGATAGAGCGTGTCGTAATGCCGGACCAGGTTCTTGCTGAACGAATCGCTGACGTTGTGGTAGTAGTCGAGGCAACTGTACAGACCCTCCACATGTGCGGCTGGCACCAGGTTCAGGAAGTTCTCGTCGAAGTACGTGCAGACTATGCGTCCGCCTCGCTTCGTGAACCCGGAGCCATGAAGCTGCTCGAGGAATGGCGTGAGCCCAGGCGGAACGATCGTATTGAATACCACCTGCGCGCCACTGGACATGATCTTGTCAATGGTCCCGCCATAGTCGGCGTGATCGAGGGGAAAGTATTCCTCTCCGACTATCTCGCCACCATTTGCCGTGACCACCTGACGGACCTTCCTGTTCATCGTGTGCGGCCAGATATAGTCGCCCGACGGCAGATAGAATTTTTTCGCCCCCGTTTCCTGCATCAGCCACGGAATGAGAGGTTCGACTTGTTGTGCAGGCACCGGGCCGGTACAGAAGATGAGCGGGTCACATTCCTGCCCTTCATATTGCTCCGGGTAAATGTAGAGCTTCTTGCCCTGCACTACCGCCGGACCTTTGATGGCCTGCCTCGTGGAGCTAAAAATGCCGCCGAAAATCACATCCACTTGATCTTGCTGCACTAGCTTGGCCGCTTTGGCCTCCGCCACGCTATCTGTGGTCTCACTGTCTTCGAGGAACAACTCGATCTGTCGCCCCAGCAAGCCACCCTTTGCATTGATGTCATCGATCACCATCTTCGCGACGTTGGCATTGGCGATACCCATGAATGAGAGCGGACCGGTCTGGTCTGTGATGACCCCCACCTTGATGGATGATCCTTTCATGGCTATCTCTCCTCACGAAGCTGACCAAGCGCTGGCTTGAACGCTGGGCTCGCACATGTGTTTCGCATAGCACTTGCCTGCAGCAAGGGCGCCCACTCATACTAGCTGATCCAAACAGCCTTCACGAAATCTCGGGGCGGTTCATGCTCGCACCAGGCATACCATGCCCTCACCCATTGCACCACCTCCTTCGGCGCATTGTGCATGTTCGCGATGCATTCGATGGCCTTGATGCCGGACGAGTGCACGCGATGTCGCTGGCTTCAGAATTACGAATGGATCAAGCGAAAACGTATCGCCAGCCATGAACTCTGTCGACGCCAGGAATTGCTCCGCTTCGATGAGTGAGGCTCTTGCCAGTTCATGGATGTGCGAGGCCTGAGCGCCTGCCCTCGAGCAAAGCATAAGCCCATTAGACGCCCAGTTCCTTCAACCGAGCCTTCAATCGTGGCCCGGCGAAATCAAGAAATGCGCGCAACTTCAGCGGCAAAATCCCCTGTCCAGGGTGAACCAGGCTGATGGGCCACGGCGCTGGCTCGAACGCTTCGAGCGTGGTCTTGACCGCACCGGCACGGATCGCGTCCGCCATCTGGTAGGACAGCACGCGAGTGAGGCCGACCCCGGCCACCGCTGCGTCGATTGCGGCTTCGGCAGTGCTCACGACAAGCCGCGAGCGGATAGGCACCTCCACCTCCGCCTTGCCCGACAGGAAAGTCCAGACTTGCCTGGATGCAATCTGGTCCATGGTGATGCATGCATGGCCGGTTAGCTCAAGGGGGTGCGTCGGCGTGCCATGTTCAGCGAAGTAGGCTGGGCTCGCGCATACCACCCGACGCGTTGTGCCAATCCGCGTCGCGATGAAACTGCTGTCGGGTAGTTCAGCGATCCGCACTGCGACGTCGACTTGCTCTTCAAGAAGATGCATCACACGGTCGGTCAGCACCATCCGTACATCGATGTCCGGATAAGTCTTGAGGAATTCCGCGACCACCGGCAACAAGTGCAAGCGTCCGAAGACAATGGGCGCAGTCATGACAAGTTCACCTTTAGGCGCCGCGTATTCCCCCGACGCGGCACGCTCTGCTTCTCCAACTTCATCGAGAATGCGCCGGCACGCGGCGACATAGGACTGTCCGGCTTCTGTGAGCGCAAGTTGCCGGGTGGAGCGATGCAGGAGTCGGGTTTTCAGGTGTGACTCCAGTTCTGCGACCTTGCGGCTGACCGTTGCAAGCGGAATCTCGAGCTGCCGGGCAGCTGCAGAAAAACTGCCTGCGTCGACCACGGCCACCAGGATCGACATGGATTCGAAACGATCGGCCACGTTCTCATATTTTGGGAGGGTGATTCTTGATAATGGCAGATTATCTTTCTGGGTGGAAGCACCTACTATCCAGGCATTCCCCGGCGAACGCGTCGAGAATCTGGAGAATGTGCTGTGTCAACGCTATCGAGTACCCAACCGCAGGCTTTGCAACGAAACGCTTCTATCAAGAACTTGCCCGTCAACCTGTTTGCGTCCGTGATGGGTATTGCCGGGCTCTCGATCGCGTGGCGCCAGGCCAGCCAGGAATTTGGGGTAACGCCGCTGATATCCGCGGCAGCCGGGATCCTCGCCATCATGGTGTTCCTGGTGCTGAGCGCGGGATATCTCGTCAAGGCAATCCAACATCCGGACGCGGTCCGCGGCGAGTTCCGGCATCCCGTCGCTGGCAATTTCTTCGGCACGATCACGATCGCTATCCTGCTACTCTCCTCGGTCGTTGCTCAACTTAGCCAGCCGCTCGCCGAAGTCATCTGGATAGTGGGCACAATTGCGACGATCGCGCTCTGTTTCACGATTGCGAGCCGGCTGCTGCAGGGCAAGATTGACGCTGCACACGCGGTTCCTGCCTGGTTTATCCCCGGAGTCGCCACTTTGGATATCGCGGTTGCAGGTGGAAGCATGCCAATGCCGTGGGCACATGAAGTCAACATGTTCGCACTGGCCGTAGGGACGATGATTGCCCTCTTGTTCTTTACGATGATCATGTCGCGAATGATTCATCACGAGCCCCTGCCCGCCGGCATGGTTCCTTCCCTGTTGATCCTGATGGCACCCTTCGAAGTGGGCTTTCTCGCCTACACCAACTTTACGCAACGCGTCGACACTTTCTCCGGCTTGCTGTTTTACTTCGGCCTCTTCATATTCCTTACGCTGGCGCCTAAAGTCTTTCGCAAGGGAATTCCGTTCGCTTCCGGTTGGTGGGCCATCAGCTTTCCGATGGCGGCCCTCGCGAGTGCCGCGCTGAAATACTCGATGTTCGTCCAGGCTTGGCCCGTGACGGTAATTGCGATCCTCCTCCTCGCCATGCTGAGCATCGCGATCGTGGTTCTCCTTGTCAGAACGCTGCACATGCTTATTAGTGGGAAGCTGCTCGCCGGTTGAAGCCCCGTTATCGCTGCCGCCCGCCAGTCCCGGCAGCGCCATGCAGGCCATCGCCACCGGCAAGGGCGGCACGCGATCCGGCCTCGCAGCAGGACGCGACGATCGCCCCACCGGTCGGCCGCTGCGCCGGACAGCCAATTCACTTCAAGCCCCCTTCTAAGGCCCGACGCAATACAAGGGTTGCCGGTGCCTACTTGCCGCCGACACCTTGCCGCGCCCGAACCGGTCCGCGTGTATCCAACGGCATTACCCCGCCCGCAGCGCCCAAAGGGCCTCCAGTACGTATTCCGTGGCACGTTGTACCCTTTCCCCGCTGTGCGCCAACCCCAGTCGCCGCCACAACGCCGGCCGCAGCGGCCGCATCACTACGCGCGCATCCGGCGCCGGCGTGGTGACCTCGTGTGGCAGCAGGGCTGCGCCATAGCCGGCCGCCACCAGGCTCTTGATGGCGTCGTTGTAGTTGAGCTGAATACGCGGCGCTGGCCTGTGGCCACCGCTGGCGAACCACTCGGCGGTCAGGCGCGACAGGCGCGTGGTGCCGTCATTCAGGATCAGCGGGCGCGTTGCCAGCCAGGCCGGCGTGATGCGCGCCGGGCAGGGCCAACTCGCTGGCAGGAAAGCCCGTACCGGATCGCGCCGCCAAGGGCGGATGGTCAGCCCCGCCACGCGCGCCTGTGGCAGTGCCACCAGACCGACCTCCAGCGTGCCGGCGGCCAGCCGCGCCAGCGTCTCCTGCGAGGTAAGCACGGCCACCTGCACGTCGATATCGGGATGCCGCTCCGCCAGCATGGCCAGCGCCTGCGGCAGCAGGTGGGCGATGGCCCCGGTCGAGGCCCCGAGGCGCACGCGGCCGGTCAACCCCTGCACCTGACGCTGCACGTCGTCCAGCGCAAGGTCGGCATCGGCCAGCAGGCGGCGGGCGCGATCGACCAATGTCTCGCCAATGGACGACGGACGCACCTCGCCGCGCTTACGCGTCAGCAGTACCGCACCGACGCGGGCTTCCAGCTCGGCAATGTGAAGGCTGACGGTGGGCGGAGCCAAGTGCAACGCGCGCGCAGCTTCGGCGAAGGAACCCAGATCGGCGATGGCGACGAGGGTACGCAGGCGGTCCAGGCTGATCTCGCGCATGGGCGGAACTCCGGTTAAGGGCGTATCTGCTGACGAGGACATCGTTCAGGAAACATGAATTTCGTCGTCATGAAATTCAACTTCTCCGATTCTATCCGGTGGCGCAAGATGGCGCTTCCGTACCGGCCGCACCAACGCAGCGCTGATGCTGCACCGGCCGGGGCCGCCACTTTCACGCCACTGCCAAGGATCCATCCCATGCGCTACCCTGTTGTTTTCATCGACGGCGACCAGGGCACCACCGGCCTGCAGATCCACGAACGCCTCCGCGGACGCGACGATCTGCGCGTGCTGACACTGCCCGCCGGCCAGCGCAAGGATGCGCGCGCCCGCGCCGACGCCATCAACGGCTGCGACATCGCCATCCTGTGCCTGCCGGACTCCGCCGCACGCGAGGCGGTGACGTCCATCGTCAACCCTGCGGTGCGTGTGATCGACGCCAGTTCGGCACACCGCACGCAGGCCGGCTGGACCTATGGCTTTCCGGAGATGGCCGCCGGCCAGGCGCAGCGCATCGCGGGCGCGCTGCGCGTCAGCAATCCAGGCTGCTATCCCACCGGGGCGATCGGCCTGCTGCGCCCCTTGATGGAGGCCGGCCTGCTGCCGCACGACTACCCCATCGCCATCCACGCGGTGTCGGGCTATTCGGGTGGCGGCCGCACCGCCGTCGATACCTACGAGGGACCGCAGGCCACCCGGGCTCTGCCCTTCCAGGTCTATGGCCTGGACCTGGCGCACAAGCACACGCCTGAAATCCAGCAGCACGCGGGCCTGGCACGGCGCCCCGCCTTCGTGCCGGCGTACGGCGCCTTCCGGCAAGGTATCGTACTGACGGTGGCGCTGGAGTTGGACCTGCTGGCATCCGGCACGGACGTCGGCAGGCTGCACGACTGCCTGCTCGACCACTACGCCGACGCCCGCCATGTCGAGGTGATGCCGCTAGCCGAATCGGCCGCCACCACTCACCTCGACCCGCAGGCACTGAACGGCACCAACGACCTGCGCCTGGGCGTGTTCGCCAACCGCGAGCACAGGCAGGTGCTGTTGGCAGCGGTGTTCGACAACCTCGGCAAGGGTGCTTCGGGGGCGGCAGTGCAGAACCTCGACCTCATGCTGGCCGGGGTGGCGGCGGAGGTTCGCCGGGCCGCCTGAGGCCTACCCAACGCTCAAGATCGTCGGCCGCATGATCGAGCGCAACCCGTCGATGGTGGCCAGCGTGCCCTGCGGCTTGGAGTGGCCGCTGCCGCCGGTGGCGCCCGTGGCCGCGCCCGTCAGGACACCGCATTCGCATCCCGGGCCCGCCACCGCGAAACACTGCAACCGAACTGGCCGGAGAACCAGTGCGAGAAGGCGCTCAGCGAGGCAAAGCCAAGCAGGGCGGCCACTTCCGACAGGGGACGTTCGCGATTCTCGATATATCGCCCGGCGAGATCCGTCCGGATCGCATTCAGCAGCCCGGAGTAGCTCTCGCCCTGGCTCGCGAGGCGGCGTTGCACCGTCCTCGCATCCATGCCAAGGTGCTCCGCCACCCGGTCGATCGAGCACGCGCCCGACGGCAGCAAGGCGATGACCAGCCGTCGCACTTTGTCCGCCATGCTGTCCTCGGACCGGGCAAGCATCGCGTCGAGATACTGCCGCACCTGACGGGCGATGGCCGGATCGTAGGAGGGAAGCGAAGCGTCGAGGTCGGACGCGTCGCAGATGATGCCGTCGAACTCCTGGTTGAACAGCACCGGCATCTTGAAGACGCGCAGGTGCGTCGCGGTACTGGCTGGTGCGGAATGGGTGAAACAGATGTTGCGAGGCTTCCACCTGGGACCGAGGAACAGCGTGAGCACGCGATACAGGACACCGACCACCAACTCCGAGGACTGTCTCAGCGAGCCGGGAAGCCCGGCCAGTACTTCCTGCCGGATGGTCACCAGGCCGTCCGCCCCGTCGATACGCATGGCAATGGCCTCGTTCTGCAGGCGCAGATACCGGACCATGGATTCCAACGCACGTCGCAGCGTCGGCTCCTCCCGCATGACGAACGCCAAGGGGCCGAGGTTGGCGAGTTCCCGCGTCTCGGCCATGCGGAGCCCAAAATCCTCCACGCCTGCCGCCTGCGCTGACACCTCGAGCAACCGGGACACGGCTGCCGCGGAGATCCGGATATCGGGATCGACCAGCGCAGCCAGGCTGATGCGGGCGGCCCTCAGGAACGCGAACGGCTCCAGGCCCAGCGAGCGGGCTACATCGACGTAATTGGTGAGGCTGGCGCTTCGTAGCTGGTAGGGCATGGCGTTTTCCCTGAGTGTCGCGAATTATAAAACGTATGTCGCGCTTAATCAAATAGACGCTGGCCGACGGCCGATACTTTTCAATGTCGGCGCTCACCGTGCGCCATGCGCCTGAAGTCAACCTAATCCGTGGAGGGAAACGAATATGAGCAGCCAGAGCCGCCCCAGTGCCACACCCCTGTGTGATCAGTTGCGGGCAACCGGGAACTGGAATCCCGCCTGGGACGCCATCGCCGAACTGGACCCGGAATGGATCGAGAAATTCATGACGATGGGCATGCACCCGGTCCTCTCCGGCGTGCTCGATCCCAAGGTCTACGAATTCATCGCCATCGCGGTCGATGCGTCATGCACCCACATGTACGCACCGGGCACGCGCCGCCACATTCGCAAGGCGCTCGAGCTGGGCGCCACAAAGGAAGAGATCGCCGCGGTGCTGCAGGCCGTCAGCGTGCTCGGCATCCACACCAGCAGCATGGGCGCGCCGATCCTGCTGGAAGAACTCGCGGCACTGCAACAGCAACAGGCGTCGGCTGAGCGTGCGGCCGCCTGACCACGATTCGCGCCACACCCCCTTAATCAAGAGAGACAGAGATGCATTTTCTAGACGATTCCCTCCTGCCCGAGAACCAGGAAAAGCTGGTCATCCAGGTCGCCCCCTACGGGCCGCAGTGGGTGCCCGGCGATTCGGACGACATTCCGGTGACCATGGAAGAGCAGGTCCAGAAGGCGGTCGATTGCTACAACGCGGGCGCCACCGTGCTCCATGTACATGTGCGCGAGGCCGACGGCAAGGGTAGCAAGCGGCTGTCCATGTTCAACGAAATGCTGGCGCGCCTGCGCGAAGCAGTGCCCAAGATGGTGCTGCAGGTGGGCGGGTCGATCTCGTTCGCGCCGGAAGACGAAGGCCAGGCCGCCAAGTGGCTGGCTGACGATACCCGCCACATGCTGGCCGAATTGCAGCCGAAGCCGGACCAGGTCACGGTCGCCATCAACACCTCCCAGATGAACATCATGGAGCTGATGACCGAGGCCGACGTGGCGGGGACCTCCCTGACGAACCCGGCCATCCAGGCGGCGTACCGCGACATGATCGTGCCGTCCAATCCATCGTGGCATGTCGAGCACATCAAGCGACTGGTCGCGAAGGGCATCCAGCCGCATTTCATGCTCAGCAACTTGACAGGCCTGGAGACGGTCGAGCGACTGATCCGCGCCGGCATCTACCGCGGACCGTTGATCCTGAACTACGTCGCCATCGGCGGCGGCGCTGCCGGGCTGCACCCGGCTGACATGATCGAGTTCGTGCGCCGCACGCCCGATGGCGCGGTGCTCACCCTCGAAACGCTCAACCGCAACGTGGTGCCCATGAACACCATGGCGATTGCCATGGGCCTGCACGTGCGCGTGGGCATCGAGGACACGCTGTTCGGCCCCGATGGCCAGCGCGCCACGTCCGCGCAGCAGATCGAAAAGATGGTGCGCATTGCCCGCGAACTGAACCGCGAAGTCGCCACCGGCGAAGACGCGCATCGCATCTACCAGACCGGCACGTTCTGGAACAGCGCCGATGAAACCCTGGCCCGCCTGGGCATGGTGCCTAACCGCAAGCCCACGCAACGCGGCGTGCCGCTGCGTCCCGCCGCCTGAGCCTGACCCCTCTCTTTCCGGGAGAGGGGCATGGATGCAATTTAAAACATGGCCAATAAATATTGATCCGTGCCAGATAGAGACCAAAAGCACTCAAAGCAGGAGACAAGGATGTTCTGGAAGAAGAGCCCCTCTGCCGTGCTGGCCAGCTTGCTGGTCATCCACGTGCTGGCCATGGTTGACCGCAACATGCTGCTGGGCTTTTCGCCCCAGATCATCGCGGACCTGCATCTCAGCAACGCCCAATACGGCTTCCTCGTCGGGGCAGTGTGGGTGCTGAGCTATGCGTGCTCGGTCGTATTCCTCGGCTCCATGGCCGACCGCCTCAGCCGCACGCGCATCCTGGCCGGTGGTGTCTTTGTCTGGAGCCTGTGCACCTGGGCTTCGGGTCATGCCCAGAGCTTCGAGCAGATGGCGCTGGCGCGCTTCTTCGTCGCCATTGGCGAGGCCGCGCTCGTGCCGACCACGGTGTCACTGCTGGCCGAGCTGTTCGTGCAGGAGCGGCGCGGCACGGCCATGGGCATCTTCTTCATGGGCATTCCGCTTGGCATCGGCGTCAGCTTTCTGCTGGCCGGCACCTTTGGCGCGGTGCATGGCTGGCGCACCACCTTTTACGCCTTGGGTGGCATGGGCATCGCCGTCGCCGTGCTGCTGGCTGGCCTCAAGGACGACAGGGGCCAACTGCCAGCGCATGAGCGTGGTGCCCCCTTCATGCAGCAGGTTCGCGACACGCTGGGCCTGCTGCGTCGTAGCCCTGCGCTGTCGCTGATGATTGCCGGCTTTGCCCTCTTTCACTTCTTTTTCGTCGGCCTGGCGTTCACGCAGCTATGGCTGGTAAAGGAGCGCGGCATGGACGCCGCCGCCATCGCCTCGCGCATCGGCATGCTGCAACTGGTGTTTGGCGCGGCGGGCTCGGTGGTGGGCGGCGTGCTGGGGGATCGCATGGCGCAGCGGCTGCCAGGCAAGCACGCCGCCGTGGTCGTGCTGTTCATTGCCGTGTGCGCGGGGCCCATGATTGCTTACCGCTTTGCCGAGGCGGGTTCGTGGGTGTTCTACACCGGCATGTGCGCAGGCTTCTTCCTGCCGCTGGCCCTGTATGGGGCAGGCAACGGCGGCATCGTGAACCTGACACCGCCGCAGATGCGTTCCACGGTCACCGGCTTCACCATGCTGAGCGTCAACGTATTTGCCCTGTCTATCGGCAACGTCGTGGCGGGGCGCGCCGTGGATGTGATGAAGGCCCAGGGGGCTGCCAATCCGCTCTCGCACGTAGTGCTGGCGACCGACATCCTGGGCATTGCATCGATCCTCTTCTTTGCGCTGGCGGCGGTGGCTATCGCCCGGCAGCAGCGTGCCGCGGCGGGTGGCATACCTGCCTGCGCCTAGGTTTCCACTACAGATCGGACTGACTTCATGAAAAAACTGCAAGACAAAGTGGCCCTCGTCACGGGGGCCGGACAGGGCCTGGGCAGTGCCATCGCGCAGGCCATGGCCCGCGAGGGCTCCCGCCTGGTCATCTGCGACATCAACATGGAAACGCTGGAGCACACCCGCGCAGAGATCGCAGCCGAAGGCGTGCCCTGCCTGGCGTTGCGCTGCGACGTGTCGGACGCGGCTGCCGTTGATGCCATGTTCGCTCACACCGCCGAGCGCTTCGGCGCGGTGGACATCCTGGTCAACAACGCCGGCATCGTCCCATCGTCCCAGAAGGACACCGGGCGCCGCAACAAGCTCTACGCCTACCTCACTACGCCCATGCCGCGCCAGTCGCTGGGCATCGTGTCGTCGCTGACCGACGACGACTGGCTCAAGTGGTGGGGCGTGAACATGCACGGCGTGTTCTATTGCACCCGCGCCGCGCTGCGCCAGATGGAGCCGCGCCGCAGCGGCAAGATCATCAACATTGCCTCGATTGCCGGGATGAGTGCACTCAGCACGCACAGCCCCGGCTACTCGGCCACCAAGGCGGGCGTCATCAGCCTGACCAAGACCACCGCCATGGACGTGGCGGGCGCCAACATCTACGTCAACGCCATCGCCTGCGGCGGGGTGATGACGCCGCCCTTCCGGGCCTACATCGCCAATGCCAGTGAAGCGGAGAGGAACAGCCTGTTCCAGTTGTCGCCGCTGGGGCGGCTGGGCGAGCCGTATGAATACGCCACGCTGGCGGTGTACCTGGCCTCGGACGAGCATTACCTCGTAGGCCAGGTCATCAGTCCCAACGGCGGTGCGGTGATATGAGCTACGGACGCGCCATGACGCACGGCAGCGCTGTCCCAGACCCGGGCATCCCAGATGCACCCGAGTCGCGCCTTGCGCGGAGGAAGATGCGGGACTTTCAACACCCGAACATGTGAGCAAGCCTCCTGCAATGGGACAATCAAGACGGCCGAGAACCACCGTCACGGTGCACTTCTGCTAGCGGCAGCTTCTCGG
Organism: Cupriavidus sp. UYPR2.512; assembly: GCF_000379565.1. Classification (NCBI taxonomy): domain Bacteria; kingdom Pseudomonadati; phylum Pseudomonadota; class Betaproteobacteria; order Burkholderiales; family Burkholderiaceae; genus Cupriavidus; species Cupriavidus sp. UYPR2.512. Next base: position 21,039 of record NZ_KB903179.1, read on the forward strand.
TGCGGATTCAACCGGTCGATGCAGGGAGGACCACGGCTCGCGCCGTGAGCGTGTGCGCGGCTATCCCTGCTGGCTTCATCGAGGTCGGCGATCGGCCAGTTGCAGCCGTTCGCTATCCGCCGAAGACGATCTGAGGATCGCGACGTCGAGACTACCATCTGGAAACGGCGCAGCCCTACGCCTTGAGATCTGTTGCCGCGAGATCCTGAACTTCTCTTGGCCGAAGGATTTTTTCAACGAGCCGAGCCGACATCTGGCGGCTCAGTAGTCTCTGCAAGTTCGCCAGCAGTCGATTTCGCCCCCCCACAACCCAATAGCTCAGATTGCGATCGAGCGCCCACAAGGCATCCTGCACCACGTTCGCGACCGGCATCGGCACGCCGACAGCAGCCTCCTTCGCGCCAACAACGTCGAAAAAGGCCGTTTGCGTCGCGCCAGGACATAGCGCGACGACCCGGATGCCCCGATGCCGGTTCTCAGCCCAAACAGCTTCTGAAAATGACAGGAGAAAGGCCTTCGTCGCGCCGTAGACGGCCATATACGGATCGGGCTGGAATGCCGCGGTTGACGCGACGTTGATGACTGCGCCGTCGGATCGCGCTTGCATCCCCGGCAGCAGAAGATGAGTCAGCTCGATCGCGGCGATGCAGTTCACCAGAACTTCATCGCGCTGGCACGTCAACGGAATCGTTTCAAAGCGCCCGTAAGCTGCGAAGCCCGCATTGTTGATTAGCACATCGACGACCGTGCCGGTCTGCTTCAGATGACGATCGATCGTGTCGACGGCGTTGGCCGCGCTCAGGTCGACCGTCAGAAAATCGGCGTCGCACGCATAGTCGCGTCGCAGTTCTGCGGCCAGATTGCGCAGCTTGTCGTGAGAGCGTGCGACCAGCAGGAGTCTCGCACCGCGTTCGGCCAACGCATAGGCAAACGCGCGCCCGATACCCGAAGATGCACCGGTGACGAGTGCTGTTTTTCCGCCAAAATCGAAAGATTTGCTCATAGCTTGCTGATGGAGTGGAACGGGAGTTGCACTCTAAACCGTTGACTATAGGCAACGGTCAAGCGTAAATGTCGTTCCACGACATTGATTGGAGGCAGCATGCGCATCGGCGAGCTATGCAAGAGGGCGGGTGTATCGCGCGACACCGTCCGTTACTACGAACGTATGGGTCTGCTGGACAAACCAACACAACCTAACGCGACGAACACTTACAAGCGCTATTCCGAACTTTCGTTACAGCGGATACGGCTGATCGTCCACGCGAAGGAGTTGGGCTTCACGCTGGCGGAAATTGGCGACGTTGTCCATGTATGGGAAAGTCCGACGTTCGGCGTTGACCAAAAGGTCGCGTGCCTGCAAGCAAAACTCGCCGAACTCGACGCAAAGAGTCTTGCGTTGATCACGCTGCGAACAGGGTTGCTGAATGCGTTGGCCAAAGTTGGCGGCGATTGTGTCGAAGAAGAAATAGCGTGATGAGTCGCGGCCGTGCAAGTGTCATGTTGCCTCGAACAGGAACGTCAATGGCCGCTTTGGGTCGAGGGTGTGTGAAAACGTCCCGATCACCTAG
>NZ_KB903180.1:0-22498 GCF_000379565.1 Cupriavidus sp. UYPR2.512
GCAGCAGGCGGCCTACGCCCTGCATGGGGATCGTTCAATAGTGGGTTAACGCAGGCACTATCCCTGACTCACATGGCGTAGCAGGGGCGAACGGGCACCCAAGCAAAAACGGAAATCACCGCCGCGGGAACGGCCAACGCCGTGTAATGGATTGCCAGCCGCATAGGCGACGCGTTCTTTGGTTACTTTCTGTCGCTCGGACAGAAAGTGACTCGCCGGCTACGCCGGCGAAACGGCCCACGCCCGCCACGCCCGCCACCCAACCGCAGTCCCAAAGCCCAAAATCCATCCCCCGCCAATCCAAAAAACGGCCGTCACAGAGGCCCGTGCGCGGCCGAAACGAGCATGAGAAATGTGGTCACGGCGGCAGCAAGCCGCCGTCGGGCCCGCAGGTTCGTCAGAACTTGTGACGGATCCCCAGCGCCACGCCGAACATATTGCTCTGCCCGTTGGCCAGCGTATAGCTGTTGCCCAACGACAGGCTGTTCGCGAATACCGTTGCCAGCGACTCCATCATCAGGCCGGCGTTCTTGGCATATGCGGTGGAAAGATAGAGGTCAGTGCGCTTGGAGAAGGCGTAGTTGGCAATGAACGCAATCTGCCAGGGATTGGCGACATGGGTATCGCCGAACAGGCTTTTGACGTTGTCGTAGTTGTATTCCAGCGTCAGGCCGACGGCAGGGGTGACCTGATAGTTGGCACCGATCCAGTAGAAGTCATCACGCTGGATCAGCACGTCGGCCGCGTTCTTGTTCTGGCCCCAGCGGTAGCCACCCATGAGCTTGGCCGGGCCATAGGTGTAGCTTGCGCCCACCACGGCCTTCTTGGCCGTGCCGCTGCCGGTGCCGATGGTTGGGTTCCACTGGTCGTAGCCGACGGTGAGACCAACCGGGCCGCCCTGGTAGGCGACGGCCGCGCCGTAGGCGCTGTCGCGGCGTGCCCGGCCGGGAATTTCGCCGTTGCCGCCGACCGGTGTGGCGATGCCCACCGTCTGCGGCAGGGCCAGGCCCACGCCGAAGGAATAATGCGCTAGCGCCGTCACGGGGCCGAACTGGCCGGTGTACTTGACGGTGTTGTCCTCGCGGAAGTTCGGGCCGGTCAGCAGCACGGTCGGTTCATACTGCGTGGCGTAAGCAGCGGGCGCGAAATTGGCCAGCGCCTCGAACATGGAGGCATACTGGCGGCCCAGACTGAGCTGGCCGATGCCGGCCTTCTGCACGCCCACGAATGCCTGGCGGCCGAACATGCGGCCGCCTTGCTGAAGCGTGCCGGTGTCGACATTGAATCCGTTTTCGAGTACGAATATAGCCTTCAGGCCGCTGCCCAGGTCTTCCGTGCCGCGGATACCCCAGCGGGAGCCGGAGAAGCCGCCCGAACTCATGCGGTAGACGTCGTTGGACGGGCCGCGGTTGAACTGGTTCGAAGCCGCCGGGACCACGCCGAGATGATTGACGTACTCCAGGTTGACGTCAAGCACGCCATAGAGCGTGACGCTCGACTGCGCGAAGGCGCTGCCCGAACAGGCGAGCCATGCCGCCATGGCCAGGTTCTTTACATTCATAGACAAATCTCCTCCTTCTTCTTTGCTTTGTATTGCGGGTATTCCCGTCGAAATGGATCGCACGTCAGCCGGTGCGCAGCAGTTCCTCCAACAGTGCCGTGGCGCGTGGCCAGGGGCCATAGCCGGCCGCGGGATTGAGGTGGCCGACCTCGCCCAGGTCGACTAGCCGGCTGCCCCAGTCGCTGGCCATTTGCGCGACGCGCTCGTACCTGGCCAGGGGATCATTGCGGCTGGCGGCGACGATGCTGGGAAAAAGCAGCGGTGCCCTGGGGATGGGCAGCCAACCGTGCTCCTCCAGGGTTGCCGGGTCCGGAGACCCGGCCGGCAGCGGGGTTTCAAGGTCGACCGGCGCGGCCAGCAGTGCGCCGCGGATCTTTCCGTGGTGCTGCGCGGCCCAGTGGACGGTGATCATCACGCCGGCGCTATGCGCCACGAGCACCACCGGCCCGTCGATGTCCGCGAGCGCGGCATCCAGCGCGGCAACGCGTGCGGCACAGCTCAGCTTGTCGTGCTCCAGCGGCGGCACGGACCGGGCGTTCGGCAACTGGGCCTGCAGCAGGGTCTGCCAGTGTTCGGCCATATGATCGCGCAGGCCGGGAACCATCAGGACGGTGGTGTCGGGGGGAAGGCTCATCGGAATCTCATGTTGTCGATCAGGAGATCAGGCTGTGGCCGAGTCGTCCAGGCATCAAGCCCGGTTGCGCAACGATTGAACAAGGCGGATGCGCTGAACGACCGGCAGACTGTCTGGTACACGGTGCTTTGCAACCCCATCCGTGCACGTCTGAGTATCCGGGGTCGATAGCCGCAAGACTTGACCATGCGGGACAATTTGGTTGCATTTAGGGACAGTGCGGGAAAACGAGAGGGGCGTTGGAAAGAGGCATGCCAACAGGCATGCGGCCGACCAGCATGCTTGCACGGACGCTGGCCGGCCGCCTTGCGCGCCAGCCAGCGGCGCGCTGCAGCACCTCAGCGCATGCCTCAGGTTTCGCGGATCTCGCCGCTGGCGATCTTGCTGCGAAAGAGCGCGAGAGTTTCCGTCACGGCTTCACGCAGTGGCGTGCGCGGCAAGGGACCAATCACTTGCTCCAGCGCGGCCGCGTCGTAATCGTCCGGAAGTTCCAGCGACGGGCCGGCGCAGGTTATCGACCCACGCGCTCGCGGCACCACGGACTCGATGGTCTCCACGACATCGCGCATATCCGCGACGACCCCGCGCATATTGAAGACCTCTGCGCCACGATAGCCGGAACGCGCGCAAGCGATGAAGATGCGAGCGAGGTCGTCGGCGTAGTGAACATGGCTGCGGCCACTATAAGGAATATGGAACGGGCGCCCGAGCGCCGCGGCCAGGACCGCCTGGGTGGGCGCCGCCGTAAGGCCATAGTCTCTCCCCGCGCCAAATACGGTAGCCGGGCGAAGCCCGATGCTGGAGACTCCCCTGTCCTGGAAATACACCCGCGCCATGGCCTCTTCGGCCTGCTTGAACACACCATAGAGGGTCGTTGGATGCGCGGGGCTATGGTGCATGATGGCTACGTCATCCGCCGCGTCGGACTTGTCGTACACCGCGATCGATGACGCATACACGATGCGCGGGATCCGTTGCGCGCGGCGGGCCACCGCCTCGAACAGGTTCACGCCGCCCAGCACGTTGACACGGGCGCCAAGCGGAGGATCGCTCCTGAAGCGCGGATGGAGCAAGGCAGCAAGGTGAATGACGTGCGTGATGCGATGGGCATCCAGTGTTTCCTCGAGCAGGCTCAGGTTCGTGATGTCGCCGCGAACGATGTCCACGCGCGACAGTTGCGCCTCGTCCATCAGCAGGCGCAGGCGCCGCACGTCAGCGTCTGCATCGAAGGCGACCACCGGTACGCCTTCGTGCACCAGCCGGCGCACCGTCCACGCACCGATACAGCCCAGTGCCCCAGTTACCAGAAATCGTTCAGAGCCAGCCATAGTCCCCCAGTTCTCGTTTGAGGGCACTGCAGCGTGCCCGGGTCGAACAGTGACCATTCTAGGCAGGCGGTCTGCATTCAGATTGACACGCCGGGACGTCGACGTGACTGTCCGGGACGTTGTGTGCGCCGGATGGGCTGCAAGCCGCTAGCGCAAGGGGGCGCGCCTCAGTTCAGCACGCCATATGCGCGTGCTTCAAAGATGGCCTGCGTGCGCGTCTTGACCGCCAGCTTCTTGTAGATGTTCTTGACGTGCGACTCGATGGTCAGCCGCGACAGCGACAGCGCCTCGCGTGCGCTGAGCAGCGGCTTTGCGCTTCCCGTCGGTGCAAGCTTCATCTCGGCGGGCGCGGCCTTGGGCACCAATGCCGGGAGTAGCCGCTTGGCAATGGACGGATCGATCGGCGTGCCGCCGCGCAGCGCGCCCCGTAGGCATACGCTTTCTTGACGACGGGCTTGCGGGCCTGCCAGCAGTGCCGCTGTTGTTGCTGACGGACGACAAGCCCGTGCGATCACCCTGGAGCTGTGGGAGCGACGCCGGGGCGCACACATCATCTGACATCGAAGGAACAGGCGGAGGAAACAGGAGCACCGCTACACCGCGAACGAATTCCTGAGGGATCCCAACGGGCAACCGATGCGCATAGCTGGTGGCGCAACCACCTCCTGACCCGGGCAGGTATCATGGGGCATCCGTCCAGGCAATTGTGCCCCGATTTCCCGATGAGCCTCGACCCCGCCGAACTCCAGGCCATACGCCCCTACCTGCTGCGCTTTGCGCGCCTGCAGCTGCGCGACGAGGCCGTGGCCGAGGATGCCGTCTCCGAGACGCTGCTGGCTGCGCTGGAGCACCCGGAGCGCTTTGCCGGCCAGTCCGCGCTGCGCACCTACCTGGTCGGGATCCTCAAGCACAAGATCATCGACAGCTTGCGCAGCGGCAGGCGCGAAGTCAGGCTGGCATCGTCGTCGGACAGCGAGGGCCAGCCGCAGTCCGACGACGATGCCTTTGACGCGCTGTTCACGCGCAACGGCCACTATCAGCATCCGCCGTCCGACTGGGGCGATCCGGAACGCGCCTTTGAGCGCCGCGAGTTCTTTGAAATCCTGCAGCTTTGCGTGGACCGCCTGCCGGAGCGCACCGGCCGGATCTTCATGATGCGCGAGTGGCTGGAGCTGGACACCGAAGAAATCTGTCAGCATTTGCAGATCAGCGCGACCAATGCCTGGGCCATGCTGTATCGCGCCCGCATGCGCCTGCGCGAGTGCCTGGAGCTGCACTGGTTCGGCCAGCGCGGCCGGCCCGGCAAGGCCGTTTGAGCCGGTCCCCCGCCCATGCTACGGATAAGTCACTGAGCAACATGCCAGATTCTCGCCCGTCCCGCCGCCTGCTGCCGAACTGCGAAGAGGTCCACCACCTCACCATGAAGGGCCTGGACCGGCCGCTGTCATGGGGCGAGCGGCTGCGCATGCGCGGCCACCTGGCGATCTGCGACGCCTGCACCAGCTTCAGCGCCCAGATGCGGACCCTGCGCGAGGCCATGCGCAGGCTGGGGCGCGACGAATGACGAAAGGCCAGCGCTGGTGCGTTATCCGCTAACCAGCGTTGGTGGATAGTGACTATGACCGCACAAGTAAGCCACTCCCTGGAGAGTTCTTCCAGCAGTACCGGCTGTTCTTCCGCTACCACGCGCCGAGCAAGGTGATCGTGTTCGCGTGGGTCAACGACGAGGACACCAGGCGTGCTTATGAGAGCAGCGACGACGCCTACCGGGTGTTCCACAAGGGGAAAACGGCCATCCCCCGGACGATTGGGATCAGTTGCTGGCCGAGGGTCAACGCCTGCAGCGGTTCGCCGCAGGCGTTGCGCCGTAAGGCTTGGCTTCTGCTGGCCTTTTGGCTGGCAGAGTGACGGGGTGGCGGTAGCGCTCAGGCGCGCGCGCCTTCGCCGTAGGGGTCGAAGCCGCCAGCGCGGCTGCCTTCGGTAAAGGTGTCGAAGCTGCGCGACGGCGATGCCGACACGCCGCTGCGCTCCAGCCCGGCCACCGTGCGGGCGCCGTCGACAAACGGATCGGCCTTGCCGACGCGGGCGCCTTCCGTGAACACATCATGGCTGCGGAACTCATAACCATACTTGTCGCCGGGCACGGTGCTGCGGAAGCTGTAGCCGTACTTGTCGCCGGGCACTTGTTCGGCGGCGGTGGCGGCTTGCGCGGCGCCCAGGGCGGCCAGCGACAGGAGCAGGGCGGTAGCGAGGCGGGTGGTCTTGGTCATGATGGTTCTCCTTGGGCTCGTTGAATTTGTCAGAAGGCTTTGCGTTGAGTGCGTGCCGTTCATGTACAGAACTATAGGAGCGCCATCGACACCGAAACAGGCTAGTTGCCGGACAAGTTATTCAAAAATATTGAATTTGCGCGCAAGGGCGGAGACGACCCTTGGCATGACGTAAATGTAATGACCCCGTCGCAGGAATGGCCGGCGCGGCTCAGTTAAACTTGCGGCTCGCTGCGGTCCCCCCGTCGCCTGATGCCAGGCGGCCAGCGCAGCCGCCACTTCCCTTATGCAACGGCTCATCCTCATCCTTCTTGCGCTCGTCCTGCCGCTCCAGTTCGCCTGGGCGGGAGCCGCCGCGTATTGCCGGCATGAGGTGGCGGCTTCGGCCAAGGCCCATTTCGGGCACCACGAGCACCAGCACAAGGCCGATAGCGGCAAGCAGGACCAGCCCGCGCAGAAGGCGCAGGACAAGGCCAAGCTCGGCCTGCCCGATCCCGACTGCGGCGTCTGCCATATCGCTTCGCTGCCATTTGCGCGGGCCGACGCGCCCGACGTACACGCCATGCGCCGGGTGGAACTGGCGCCACCGGCGCCGCAGCCCAGCTTCTCTTCGCACACTGCGCGGGCGCCCGACCGTCCGCAGTGGCCGCGTCTCGCTTAGCCGGCGAGACGACACTTCCATTTCCTGATTTCCCTGAGTTCCTGAGGTCAGGCGCGTCTCGCCGAATTCTCCCGGTTTCTTTCCTGGTGCAATTCGATGCGAAGACTTTTGCTGCCGCTTGGGCTGGCGGCCGTCCTATCCAGCCCGATCCATGGCGTCGCGCAGACGCCGCCCCCTGCCATGGCGCAGCCATCGGCATCCTCGCCGGCCCTGGGGCAAGAGCCTGCCGGCACGCTGACGCTCGACGCCGCGCTGGCGCTGGCCGAAGCCGGCAGCTTCACGCTGTCCGCGGCGGGCAAGGAGCTTGACGCCACCGAGGGCGATGTCACGCAGGCGCGCCTGCTGCCCAATCCCGAACTGGCCGTGTCGATGGAAGACACGCGCAAGGCCACGCGCTCCACCACCGGCCAGATCAACCTGCCGATCGAACTCGGCGGCAAGCGCGCCGCGCGCATCGGCGTGGCCGAGCGCGGGCGCGAGCTGGCGCAGGCCGAGCTGGGCGGCGCACGCGCCGAGCTGCGCGCCGCGCTGATCGCACGCTTCTTTAGCGTGCTGGTGGCGCAGGAGCGCGTCAAGCTGGCCGAAGGCTCGGTCGGTATCGCCAGCAAGGCGGCCGCGGCGGCCGGGCGGCGCGTGGCCGCCGGCAAGGTCGCGCCGCTGGAAGCAACGCGCGCCAGGGTCGAACAGGCCAATGCCGAGCTCGAACTGGCCGAGGCCACCGGCGCGCTGCAATCCGCACGGCAGTCGCTGGCCGCGCTGTGGGGCAATGCCGTGCCGCACTTTGCGCAGGCGCAGGGTGACCTTGACGCGCTGCCCTCGCGCCCCGCGCCGGCAGCGCTGCAAGCAGCGCTGGAAGACTCGCCGCAGCTGGCGGCAAGCCGTCTCCTGGCCGAGCGCAGCCGCGCCGAAGTCGCCGTGGCGCGCAGCCGCCAGTACCCCGACGTGACCGTGAGCCTGGGCGCCAAGCGCGACAACGAGGCCAACCGCAATATGGCCGTGCTGGGCGTGGCGATCCCGCTGCCGCTCTTTGACCGCAACCAGGGCAACCTCTACGCCGCATTGCGCCGGGCCGACAAGGCGCAGGACACGCACGCGGCCACGCGCATCCGCCTGGTGGGTGAGCTGCGGCAGGCGTCGACGCAGCTGTCGGTATCGCGCGCCGCGGCGCAGACGCTGCGGGCCTCGGTGCTGCCCGCGGCGGAGCAGGCCTATGCCGCCGCCTCGCGCGGGTTCGAGGCCGGCAAATTCAATTTCCTCGATGTGCTGGATGCCCAGCGCACGCTGTTCCAGGCGCGCATCCGCTACCTGGACGTGCTGGCCCGCACCTATGACGCCGCGGCCAGCATCGACCGCATCCTCGGACACTGATACGGAAGCTGCAGACATGGCAATGAGCAAACAACAACGGGCCGCCGTGGTGGCCATCCTGGTCGCGGGGATGCTGGGCGGCGCGGCGATCCTGTTCACCGGCAAGGGCGGTAGCGCCACCGGCGAGGCCGGGCACAGGCATGCCGAGCCTGGCGACGAGCACGCACATGGCAAGGAAGGCGACAAGGCGGCCGCGCACGCCGACGCCAGCGCCCCCGCGGCGAAACCGGAAGCCGAAAGCAAGCCGCACCTGATCGCGCTGACGCCCGCGCAGATCCGGCAGGCCGGCATCGGCATCGCCGCCGCCGCCGCGGCGCCGCTGCGCAGCAGCGTCGATTTCCCCGGCGAGATCCGCTTCAATGAAGACCGCACCGCCCACGTGGTGCCACGCGTGGCGGGCGTGGCGCAGGCGGTGCCGGCCAACCTTGGCCAGCAGGTGCGCAAGGGCGAAGTGCTGGCGCTGCTCGCCAGCACGACGCTGGCCGAGCAGCGCAGCGAGCTGCTGGCGGCGCAGAAGCGCGAGGCGCTGGCGCGTGCCACCTATGCGCGCGAGAAGACGCTGTGGCAGGAGAAGATCTCCGCCGAGCAGGATTACCAGCAGGCCCGCACGGCGCTGGAGGAAGCGCAGATCGCGGTGCAGAACGCGCGCCAGAAGCTGACCGCGATTGGCGCCACGGAGAACAGCGCGGGCAAGGGCGGCAGCCTGAACCAGTTTGCGCTGCGTGCCCCGTTCGATGGCATCGTGGTCGAGAAGCACCTGGCGCTGGGCGAAGCGGTCCAGGAAGCCACCAGTGTCTTCACTGTCTCCGACCTGAGTTCGGTGTGGGCGGAGTTCGTGGTGTCCGCGCGCGACCTGGACCAGGTGCGCGTGGGCGCAGCGGTCACGGTGCGCTCGAGCGTCTCGGACACGCAGGCCGAGGGCAAGGTGTCTTACGTCGGCGCGCTGCTGGGCGAGCAGACGCGCACCGCCAAGGCGCGCGTGACGCTGGCCAATCCCGGCATGGCGTGGCGCCCGGGGTTGTTCGTCACGGTCAGCGTGCTGGGCGCGCCGGCGCAGGTGCCGGTGACGGTGGCGGCCGACGCGGTGCAGCAGGTCGACGGCCAGAGCGTGGTGTTCATTGCCGTGCCGGGCGGGTTTGCCGTGCAGCCGGTCAAGACCGGGCGCGCCGGCGGCAGGCTGGTGGAGGTGACCGAGGGCCTGCAGGCCGGCGCGCGCTACGCCGCGGCCAACAGCTTCATCCTCAAGTCCGAGCTGGGCAAAGCCAGCGCCGGGCATGAGCACTGAGCAGGAGGCACGCATGTTTGAACGCATGATCCGCTTTGCCATCGAGCAACGCTGGCTGGTCCTGCTGGCGGTGCTGGGCATGGCCGCGCTGGGCCTGTACAGCTACACCCGGCTGCCGATCGACGCGGTGCCCGATATCACCAACGTGCAGGTGCAGATCAACACCGCCGCGCCGGGCTATTCGCCGCTGGAGACCGAGCAGCGCATCACCTGGCCGGTCGAGACCGTGATGGCGGGCCTGCCCGGGCTGGAGCAGACCCGCTCGCTGTCGCGCTACGGGCTGTCGCAGGTGACGGTGATCTTCCGCGACGGCACCGATATCCATTTTGCCCGCCAGCTGGTCAACCAGCGCATCCAGGAAGCGCGCGACCAGCTGCCCGCCGGCATCACGCCCGCGATGGGCCCGATCTCGACCGGGCTGGGCGAGATCTACCTGTGGACGGTTGAGGCCGACCCGGGCGCGCGCAAGCCGGACGGCACGCTCTATACGCTGTCGGACCTGCGCGAGATCCAGGACTGGGTGATCCGCCCGCAGCTGCGCAACGTGCCTGGCGTGACCGAGGTCAATGCCATCGGCGGCCATGCGCGCGCTTATGTGGTTGCGCCCAGCCTGGAGCGCATGGCGTCGTACGGGTTGTCGCTGGCCGACGTGGCGAGCGCGCTTGAAAAGAACAACGACAACGTCGGCGCCGGCTATATCGAGCGCCGCGGCGAGCAGTACCTGGTGCGCGTGCCGGGGCAGGTGCGCTCGCTCGACGATATCCGCGACGTGATCGTCGGCACCGCGCAGGGCCAGCCGATCCGCGTGCGCGACGTGGCCACCGTGCAGAGCGGCGGCGAGCTGCGCACCGGCGCCGCCACCGAGAACGGCCGCGAGGTGGTGCTGGGCACCGTGTTCATGCTGATCGGCGAGAACAGCCGCACGGTTTCGCAGGCGGTGGACCGCAAGATGGTCGAGATCAACCGCACCCTGCCGAAGGGCGTGAAGGCCGTCACGGTGTACGACCGTACCACGCTGGTCGACAAGGCCATTGCCACGGTCAAGAAGAACCTGCTGGAAGGCGCGGTGCTGGTGATCGCCATCCTGTTCCTGTTCCTGGGTAATTTGCGCGCGGCGCTGATCACCGCGCTGGTGATCCCGCTGTCAATGCTGTTTACCTTCACGGGCATGGTGCATTACCGCGTCAGTGCCAACCTGATGAGCCTGGGGGCGCTGGACTTTGGCATCATCGTCGACGGCGCGGTGGTGATCGTCGAGAACTGCGTGCGCCGGCTGGCGCATGCGCAGGAGCGCCACGGCCGGCCCCTCACGCCCAGCGAACGCCTGCATGAAGTCTTTGCCGCGGCGCGCGAGGCACGCCGGCCGCTGCTGTACGGGCAACTGATCATCATGGTGGTGTACCTGCCGATCTTTGCGCTGACCGGGGTGGAGGGCAAGATGTTCCACCCGATGGCTTTCACCGTGGTGCTGGCGCTGCTGGGCGCGATGGTGCTGTCGGTGAGCTTCGTGCCGGCGGCGGTGGCGCTGTTCATCGGCAACCGCGTGGCCGAGCGCGAGAACCGGCTGATGGCCTGGGCGCGCCGCCGCTACGCGGTGCTGCTGGAGCGCTCGCTGGCCGCGACGCCGGTGGTGCTGACGTTCGCCGGCGTGGCGGTGGCATTGTGCCTGGCCATTGCCACGCGGCTGGGCAGTGAGTTCGTGCCCAGCCTGAACGAGGGTGACCTGGCGATCCAGGCATTGCGCATCCCCGGCACCAGCCTGACGCAATCCGTGGCGATGCAGCAGCAGGTGGAAACCGCGCTGAAGGCCAGGCTCCCGGAGATCGAGCGCATCTTTGCGCGCACCGGCACCGCGGAGATCGCCTCCGACCCGATGCCGCCGAATATCTCCGACGGCTACATCATGCTCAAGCCCGTGTCCCAATGGCCCGAGCCCCGCCGCACGCGCGACGAGCTGATCGCCGCGATACGCGATGAGGTGGGCAAGCTGCCGGGCAACAACTATGAGTTCTCGCAACCGATCCAGCTGCGCTTTAACGAGCTGATCTCGGGCGTGCGCTCCGATGTGGCGGTCAAGGTGTTCGGCGACGACAACGCCGTGCTGGAGCAGACCGCCAGTCGCGTCGCGGCGGTGCTGCAGGGCATCCCCGGCGCGACCGAGGTGAAGGTCGAACAGACCACCGGCCTGCCGATGCTGACGGTCCAGATCGACCGCAACAAGGCGGCGCGCTATGGCCTGAACCTGAGCGATATCCAGGATGCGGTGGCGATCGGCATCGGTGGCAAGGTGTCTGGCACCTTCTTCAGCGGCGACCGGCGCTTCGATATCGTGGTGCGCCTGCCGGATGCCGTGCGCGAGGACGTGGAGGCGCTGCGGCGCCTGCCGGTGCCGCTGCCGAAGGAGGCCGCGGCGCGCACCAGCTATATCCCCCTGAGCGAAGTCGCCAGCGTGGAGATCGCGCCGGGCCCCAACCAGGTCTCGCGCGAGAACGGCAAGCGCCGCATCGTGGTCAGCGCCAATGTGCGCGGGCGCGATATCGGCAGTTTCGTGCCCGAGGCCGAGGCCGCGATCCGCGCGCGCGTGCAGATCCCGGCGGGCTACTGGACCAGCTGGGGCGGCACCTTCGAGCAGCTGCAGTCGGCCACCGCGCGGCTGCGCGTGGTGGTGCCGCTGGCGCTGGGGCTGGTGTTCGTGCTGCTGTTCGCCATGTTCGGCAACGTCAAGGACGGGCTGCTGGTCTTCACCGGCATCCCGTTCGCGCTGACCGGCGGCATCCTGGCGCTGTGGCTGCGCGGTATTCCGCTGTCGATCTCGGCGGCGGTGGGCTTTATCGCGCTGTGCGGCGTGGCGGTGCTCAACGGGCTGGTGATGCTGTCGTTCATCCGCTCGCTGCGCGAGGATGGCCACGGCCTGGATGACGCCATTCGCAACGGCGCACTGACGCGCCTGCGCCCGGTGCTGATGACCGCGCTGGTAGCCTCGCTCGGCTTCGTGCCGATGGCGCTGGCCACTGGCACGGGTGCCGAGGTACAGCGGCCGCTGGCGACGGTGGTGATTGGTGGCATCTTGTCGTCGACGGCGTTGACGCTGCTGGTGTTGCCGGTGCTGTATCGGCTCGCGCACAGGAGGGATGAGCCGGTGGCTGAAGCGGTGCAGGATGAAGGAGAGTTCGTGCGGATGGATGCGTGAGGGCTGGGCCGGGCGGAAGGTGGACGGCAGAGCGCATTCCATCCTTCACCTTGCCGTGAAGCGTCCGGCTTCGCGTACGCGGCAAACTGGCAGCATGTTCCGCATCTCCATGTGCTGCCATGCCCCATACCAATACCGGGATCGACCCGCTCAGCGCCGTCACCCATCCCGACCCCTACCCCTACTACCGGGAACTGGCCACCAGCCGGCCATTCTTCCGGGATGAGCGCCTGGGCCTGTGGGTTGCCGCCGGGCAGCGTGAAGTGGCGGCCGTGCTGGCCCACCCCGACTGCCGCGTGCGTCCGCCCGCGCAGCCAGTGCCGCCCGCGCTGGCCGGCACCGCCGCCGGCGACCTGTTCGGCCGGCTGATCCGCATGAACGACGGCGCCGCGCACGTACCGCTCAAGGCGCTGCTGATCCCGATGCTCGCGGACATCGCTCCGGCCACGGCGGCGCAGCATGTTGCCGCGATGGCGAAGGTGTTCGATGCCGGTGCGGCATCTCGAGCCGCCCTGTGCGGCGAATGCGTCAACCGCTGGCTCTTCGCGCTGCCCGTGGTGACGGTTGCCGATCTGCTCGGGCTGCCCGTCGCCGGCGATGGGGGCAGGGCGGCGCAGGTTGCGCAATATGTCGCGGCGTTCGCCGCCGCGCAGTCGCCGCTGGCCAGTGCGCAAGCCGTGGACGCAGGCGCGCAGGCCGCGCAATGGCTGGGCGCCTGGCTTGCCGATGCGGCACCCGCCGACGATCGGCTGTCGGCGCTGCGGCAGGCCGCTCGCGCCGCCGGCATCGACGCGCGGGCTGTCGCCGCCAACATCATCGGCCTGCTGGTGCAGGCCTGCGAAGCCACCGCGGCGCTGGCCGGGAATACGCTGCTGCGGCTGGGCCGCGACACGCCGCAGTCAGGGCTGCCGCTCGATGCGGTGGTGGCGCGGGTCGCCCGCGAGGATCCGCCGGTGCAGAATACGCGCCGCTTCCTGGCCGCCGATGCGCAACTATGCGGCCACGCCGTCAAGGCCGGCGATGCGGTGCTGGTGCTGCTGGCCGCGGCGTCGTGCAGTGGTGCCGCAGCCGGCGAGCGGCCATGGACCTTCGGCCACGGCCGCCATGCCTGTCCCGGCGACCGCCTGGCGCAGGCGCTGGCTGCTGCCACGGTGGCGGCGCTGCGTGCGCGTGGTGCCGATCCGGCCGCGCTGGCGCAGGCATTCCGCTATCGTCCGTCGCTGAACGCGCGCATTCCGCATTTCCTTTGATCCCGCCATTGCCCCAGGAGACAACATGATCGCAGTCATCTTCGAAGTCGAGCCCGCGCCGGGCCGGCAGGACAACTACCTCGACATCGCCGCGCACCTGCGCTCGCAGCTTGAGGCCATCGACGGCTTTATCTCGGTGGAGCGCTTCCAGAGCCTGACCAACCCCAACAAGCTGTTGTCGCTGTCGTTCTTCCGCGACGAGGCCGCGGTAATCGCCTGGCGCAATACGCTGGCGCATCGCCAGGCGCAGGCGGCCGGTCGTGGCGGCGTGTTTGCCGGCTACCGGCTGCGCGTGGCGCAGGTGCTGCGCGACTACGGGCTGAATGAGCGCGACCAGGCGCCGGCGGACAGCCGCGCGGTGCATGACCAAAAGGCGGGCTGAAGGGGGCAGCGATGACCATGGACGCGATCGGCACCCAGGCCGCCTTTATCGGCCTGACGTTCTTGCTGGCAGGTTTCGTCAAAGGGGTGGTGGGCCTGGGCTTGCCCACGGTTGCGGTGGGCATGCTGGGGCTGGTGATGCCGCCCGCGCAGGCGGCGGCGCTGCTGGTGGCGCCGTCGATGGTGACCAACGTGGTGCAGCTGTTCAGCGGCCCGCGCTTCGGGCAACTGATGCAGCGGCTGTGGCCGATGCTGGTGGCGATCTGCGCCGGCACCTGGCTGTGCGCGGCATGGGTGCCGGCCGGCATGATGACGCACGCGACCTCGGCCTTGGGTCTGGCGCTGGTGCTGTACGCGGTGGCCGGGCTGGCAGCGGTGAGGCTGGTGGTGCCGGCAGGGGCGCAGCGGTGGCTGGGGCCGTTGATCGGGCTGGTCACGGGCGGCATTACGGCGGTGACTGGTGTGTTCGTGATTCCCGCCGTGCCTTACCTGCAGGGACTCGGGCTGGACCAGGAACGCCTGGTGCAGGCGCTCGGGCTGTCGTTCACGGTATCGACCATCGCGCTGGCGGTGAGCCTGGCCATGGGCGGGTCGCTGCTGCATTTGCCGGTGTTGAGCGCCTCGGCTCTGGCGCTGGCGCCGGCGCTCGGCGGCATGTTCCTGGGCCAGTGGCTGCGCCACCGGATCAGCGCCGGGCGCTTCCGCAAGCTGTTCTTCTGCGGGCTGCTGGTGCTGGGCGGCGAACTGGCGCTGCGCGGGCTGTCCTGACCCTGGCGCTGGCTTGCTCCCTCTCCCGCGCGCGGAAGAGGAAGCACACAGTCGGACATTGACGCCCGATTGGAACTTCTACCGGAGCGCCGTCCTTCAGCGGCTGGCCTGCACCGTGCGGCCGTTCAGCGGCTGTACCGGGCGGGCGTTCATCGGATAAAGCCGGCGGAATGCCGCCAACTGCGCCGGCGACACTTCCACCGGGGTCTTCAGCACCTGCCAGCGCACGTCCTCGCTGCACGGCGGCGTGGTCAGCGAGCCGGTGAAGGCCCAGTACGACTGCCGGGCCGGCAGCAACGCCGCCACATCCAGCGGCGCCGTCAGCTCGCGCGACTCTCCGGCCCTGGCCGGCAGGCTCGCGAAGACGGGCTTCAGCGCCGCATTCTCCCGCCCGGACTTGAACAGCACCGCCACCACCGCCAGCTTGCCTTCTGCATTCTGGTGCACCAGGTGCGCGACCAGCGGATAGGTCTTGCCGTTGATCTTCTCTTCGCTGGGCGTATGGAAGTGGAACTGCAGCAGCTTGTAGGGCACACCGTCGAGTTCGATCTGCCCCGCGGCGGGCAGGTTGACCTGTACGGTGTGGCCGTTGTTGACCACGGTGGCGGGCGCGGCGGCGTAGCCAAAGCCGATCGGCTTCAGGTCTGCGGGTTGGGCCTTGCCGGTGCGGATATCGATGGGCGACTGGTGCTTGCCCAGCGCACAGGTCTTGTAGTCCTGGTCGAGCCTGGCCCAGTGGCTGGTGCCGGTCGGTCCGGTATAGCTCCAGTGCGGGTCATTGCCGGCCCACGCGGCAGGTGCAAGCAAGGCGGTGCAAACCGTGATAATCGGCAGCTTGGCGTTCATTGTCGATGCGTCCTTGTGTTGGAAACCCCTTGTTTTCCGACGTGGTGTTATCAGGCTGTCCCAGTCTTGAGTGCCGGGTCTTTGCCCGGGCCGGAAAATCATGCAGCAAAACGGTCGTCCAGCGAATAAGGCATTACTGAATTCCGGTCTGCACTGCGTTTAACAAGGGTATGGACTGCATGCACGCATGCGATTGATGCGTGCCGCGCATGCCGTCATGGAACGGACACAGCGCCCGCCGACATCTCACGTGGCACGCTGAAGGCGCAGGGCGCCACAGGCATTCCCGGCTCAGCCGGGAATGCCTGCCTGCCACCGTTTGTCTCGGGATTTCAGCCAGGCCGCGCGCCGGCCTGGTTCGACTCCAGTTGCGCGCGCACCGCGGAGATATGGTCGCCCGCGGCATCGACGGCGTTCTCCAGGTCGCTGGTGCTGCAGCCCAGCTCCCGGCACCAGTACTGCACTTCAAGCGGATCCATCAGGTTGATGCGGCCCGGATCCAGGGGCCTGAACTCGCTTGTCACATCGCTCATGCTTGCCTCCTGTCCATGTCTCGGGATGACACGGCCCTTGCATTGTAGGCAGTCATCCGGCACGCGTTGCATGCAAGGTGGCCTGAGCCAGCGCATATGATGTACGGGTTACCCAAGCCGACAGGACGCGCATGCCCCGCTCATCCGGTGCAAAACTCTGGTCCACGCTGAACAAGGCCGCGGCCCGCAATGCGCGCCGCATGCAGCGCGCCGTCAACCAGAACCTGACCAGGCCGATGACCGAGGCCATCGTGCGCAACGCGGTGAAGCAATCGGCTGCAGTCACGGCCGCCACGCAGCGCGCACTGTCGGGCGTGGTATCGCCGGTGCAGGCGCCGCAAAGCCGCGGCAGCGGACGCTGGGAAGAAGGCGCATGGGGCGGCGCGCCACTGGCACCGCGCCGCTACCGCATCTTCGTGCCGGCTGGCGTCACGGCGTCGCGGCGCGCCCCGATGCGGGTGCTGCTGCATGGCTGCGGCCAGGACGCCGCCAGCTTTGCCGCGGTCACGCGCGCCGCCGCCGTGGCGCGTGAAGCCGGCTGGGTGGTGTTGCTGCCTGAACAGACCTCGCAGGCCAACGCGCAGCGCTGCTGGAACTGGTTCCGGCCCGCCGCGCAGGGCGGCGTTGAAGCCGGGCTGCTGATGGCGCTGATCGACCAGGCTTGCCGCCGCCATCCGGTCGCCGCGGACCGCATCAGCGTGCTGGGGCTGTCCGCGGGCGGCGCGATGGCGCTGATGCTGGGGCTGCGCTACCCGGAACGCTTTGCCGCAGTGGGATCGCACTCCGGCGCGGTGCCCTGGAGCGCCAGCAATGCCGCCCAGGCAGCGCGCGCCATGCGCGGGGGGCGCGGGCCCGATACCAGGGCCATGCAGGCGCTGCGGTTCGGGCTGGCAGGGCGCCGCCCGCCGCCGTTGCTATTGCTGCATGGCGATGCCGACCACGTGGTCGATTTCAGCAACGCCACTGCCGCGGCGGGCCTGTGGATGCACCTGCAGCCGGAGGATGCGCACGCGCTGTCCGCGGTGCCGGCACGGCGCATCCAGCGCGGCATGCGCCGTGCCATGGAGGTGTCCGACTGGATGGAGGGAAAGTCGCCTTACCTGCGCCTGGTGCGGATCGAGGGCCTGGGTCACGCCTGGAGCGGCGGAGCAGGCGGCCAGGCATTCTCCGATCCGGCGGGGCCGGATGGGCTGAAGCTGGCGTTGCGGTTTTTTCTGGCGGTCGGAGTTTAGAAAAACGGCTATTGCTTCGAAGCTATGGCAGGACTAGACTAACTAAACTTAGTTTAGTGAGCCATGCCATGCAAACCGTCAACATCCACGACGCGAAGACGCATCTCTCCCGGCTGGTTGACCAGGCGGCCAAGGGCGAGCCATTTGTGATTGCCAAGGCAGGCAAGCCACTGGTGAAGGTCATTGCGTTGAATGCGCCGGAAGCAAACCAGGTCAAGCGGCTGGGGTTCATGGCCGGCCAGGGTCAGGTGCCCGATGACTTTGATCGCATGGGCCAGCGTGAGATTGAAGCCATGTTTGGCGGCGAGTCATGAAAGTCTTGCTCGATACCCACCTCTTACTATGGGCGGCCTTGACGCCTGCGCGCCTGTCGCCCGTCGCACAGTCGATACTGGGTAACGAGGACACAAAGCCTTATTTCAGCGCGGCCAGTTTGTGGGAGGTCGCGATCAAGCAGGGGCTCGGCCGCGCGGACTTTCATGTCGATGCCCGAGTGTTGCGCAGAGGCTTGATCGACAACGGCTACAGCGAGCTGCCGATCGGCAGTGAACACGCGGTGGCGATAAATTGCCTTCCTCCGATTCACAAGGATCCCTTTGACCGGCTCCTGGTGGCCCAGGCCACTGTCGAGGGCATTACGCTGCTGACATCCGACCAGCTCGTTGCCCAGTACCCCGGGCCTGTCCGCCTGATCTGAACGCCTATCCGAGACTTACCGGCTCGATCACCACATCACTGGCCGGACAAGCCACACACGGCAAGATCAGCCCCTCTTCCCTCTCATCCAGACTCAACCCCGGCCATTCGATCCGATAGCGGATCGTTCCCGCATGCAGCCGGCTGGCGCAGGCGCGGCAGGTGCCGTTGCGGCAGGAGTTGGGCAGCGCCACGCCTTCGAGCAATGCAGCTTCCAGCAGGCTCAGCCCCGCCGGCGCGGCAAAGCGGGTATTGCCTGGCAGCACGCTTGCGGTGAATTCCGCGCGGTCGTCCGGCGCCACCGGCTCGCGTTCAGCCATGGGCCTCATCCTCCGCTTCCGGGAATTGGGCGCGTCCGTGGGTTGCATCGCGCAGGGCATCGCGCGCCACGTTGAGCTGGGTTGCGGGCATGCGCAGGACCAGCGTGGCCAGTGCGCCATAGTCGGTGCCGGCCAGCGTGCAGCCCGGCTGCGCTTCGTAGTCGAGCCAGCGGCGCACACGCGGCTCGTCGGCATAGTCGACGGACACCGTCAGGGTGCCGTAGGCGATGCGTTCCACGCGCTCGGCCGTTTTCAGCGCGGCCGCGATGGCATCGGTGTAAGCGCGCACCAACCCGCCCGCCCCCAGTTTGACGCCACCGTAATAGCGCACCACCGCCGCCAGCACGCCGTCCAGGTCATGGTGGCGCAGCACCTCCAGAATGGGCCGGCCGGCGGTGCCGGAGGGCTCGCCATCGTCGGACATGCCCGAGGCGCCGCCGGCCAGCAATGCCCAGCACACGTGGGTGGCGGTGGGGTGCTCGGCGCGCAGCGCCTGCAGCGCCGCCATGGCGGCTTCCCGGTCGGCAACGGGCAGCGCCAGCGCCAGGAAGCGGCTCTTGCGGATTTCGATCTCGGCCTGGACGGGGTTGGCTAGCGTGTAAGTGGGCAAGCGGAAGGGCGGAAGGGGCAGAAACGGAGGCTGCCGGCATTCAACGGATCCGCGCCTGTGGAGCCGCGGATGCAAAGGGCGAGTGTACCGCAGCGGCATCCGGGAGCAGGCCGAAAGCACCGCCTTTGCGTCGTATCGTCAACTTGCTGTCACAAACGGCGCCTACGATCCGCCCAGGCCATGCGCAATGCCGCCCGCCTGTGCCAACAGGTGCCCGGTCCCGCCCGCGGGACCGGCGCAAATACGCAGTGAACAACATATCCCTTCCTCTTCCCCGGATCGAGAACATGCTTGAACAACCCAATGCTGGCCGCCGCAAGGCCCTGAAGCTCCTGGCCGGCGCGCCGATGCTGCCGCTTGGCCTTGCCTCCACCAGCCTGCTGGCAGGTTGCGGCGGTGGCGACGACGCTGTCGCCGCGCCCCTTCCGCCGGCCCAGGCCGCCACGTTCACCACTGCCGAGTTCGTTGGCATGAGCGCGCCGACGCTGGCCACGCCGGACGCGATGGCGACCACCACGGTGGGCTCCAGCCTCAAGGTGTCGTTCAGCGACGGCAGCAGCCAGACCTACAAGCTGGCCTACCAGCCGTTCTTCATCACCGGCGACACCCTGCCCGACGGCAAGGGTGGCACCATCCTGGCCGGCGGCTACTACGACATCAACAACAAGCCGATCATGGACACCTCCGTGGCCGGCAAGGAACGCCAGTTCTTCTCTGATGCGCCGGACGGCAGCTCGCTGCTGACCCTGGCCAACCCGACCGTGCCCGGCGTCAAGGGCAAGACCGTGTTTGCGGTGGTGCAGTTCGAGTACACCACGCGCAACCAGGGCAATGTCAGCATGTACGGCCTGCTGCCGTCGCCCATTGCCGTGGTGACGCTGGACCAGGATCCGGCCACCGGCAAGCTGACCCCGGTGAAGTACCACAATGTCGACACCTCCGGCGTCAACGGCCTGTGGATCACCTGCGGCGCCAGCCTGTCGCCTTGGAACACCCACCTGTCGAGCGAAGAGTACGAGACCGACCAGATGGACGCCAACGCGGTCAAGCAGCTGCAGGGCTACAGCCAGAACCTGTACGGTGACCCGGCCAAGGCCAATGCCTATAACTACGGCCACCTGCCCGAAGTCACGGTCAACCCGGACGGCACCGGCACCATCAAGAAGCACTACTGCCTGGGCCGCATCTCGCACGAACTGGTGCAGGTCATGCCCGACGAGCGCACCGTGCTGATGGGCGACGATGCCACCAACGGCGGCCTGTTCCTGTTTATCGCCGACCGCGCCCGCGACCTGTCGTCCGGCACGCTGTACGTGGCCAAGTGGCACCAGACCTCGGGCGCGGGTCCCGGCAGTGCCACGCTGTCGTGGATCAAGCTGGGCAGCGCCACCAGCGCCGAAATCCGTACCCTTGTCGACGGCGGCATCAAGCTGGCCGACATCATGGACGTGAAGACAGCCGATCCGGCTGATGTCAGCTATACCCGCATCCTCTACAGCGGCAAGCAGAACTGGGTGAAGCTGATGCCGGGCATGGAAAAGGCCGCGGCGTTCCTGGAAACGCACCGCTACGCCGCGCTGGTCGGCGGCAGCCTGGGCTTTACCAAGATGGAAGGCACCACGGTCAACATCAAGGACAAGAAGGCCTATTCGGCGATGTCGCGCATCGAGTCGAGCATGCTCGCGGGCAATGCCGCCAACGCCGGTGACATCCAGGTGGAAGGCCCGTACTCCGGCGCGGTCTATGAGCTGAACCTGAAGGGCGGCCAGGCCGACAAGACCGGCACGGCCATCAGCAGCGAATGGGTGCCGGTCGACATGGCGGCGGTGCCGGCGCTGATCAGCGAAGACCTGGGCGGCGGCAAGATGAAGCAGCAGGATGCGCTGGGCAACTTTGCCAACCCGGACAAGGTCGCCACGCCCGACAACCTGAAGTTCTCGGAAAAGCTGCGCACGCTGTTTGTCGGCGAGGACAGCAACACCCACGTCAACAACTTCCTGTGGGCATACAACGTCGACACCAAGGTGCTCAGCCGCGTGCTGTCGTGCCCGGTCGGCGCGGAATCCACGGGGCTGCATGCGGTGGACGAGATCAACGGCTGGACCTACGTGATGAGCAACTTCCAGCACGTTGGCGACTGGGAGTCGCCGCTGCACGACAAGGTCCGGTCGGCGCTGGAAGCGAAGGTGATGGCCAACTACAAGGACCGCTTCGGTGCCGCTGTGGGGTACCTGACGGGCGACCCGACCGGCGTCAAGCTGGCCAAGGCTTGAAGCGTACGGTAGTGCGGGAATGAGGGCGGCGGGCTTCGGCCCGCCGTTTGCATGCGTTCCCGTGTATGTCTGGTTGAGGGGTGGTGGGGCCGCCACGCGGTCCCTCCCGCGCGCCGATTCTGCTACGCTAAGCCCTTTCCCCCGCTGAGCATGCCATCATGACCGGCTCGACCCAAGACCCCGACGCACGCCGCATGGCGCCCGCCACCGAGCGCAACCGCGAACCGATCCTTGCGGTGCTGCGCAATGTGCTGCCCGCCAGCGGCACGGTACTGGAAATTGCCAGCGGCACCGGCCAGCATGCCGTGCATTTCGCCGCAGCGTTGCCGGGACTGACCTGGCAGCCAAGCGATCCGGAAGCCGCCGCGCGCGCGTCGATCGCCGCGTGGACCGCGCATGCGGGCCTGGCCAATGTGCGCGCGCCGCTGGCGCTGGATGTCTGCCGCCAGCCGTGGAGCATCGACGCCGCGGATGCGGTGGTTTGCATCAACATGATCCATATCGCCCCGTGGGCCGCAGCAGAGGCGCTCTTCGCAGGCGCCGGCAAGCTGCTGGGCCCGGGCGGCGTGCTGTTCCTGTACGGCCCCTATCGCCGCGGCGGCGCGCATACGGCGCCCAGCAATGCGGCCTTCGACGCGCAGCTGCGTGCCACCGATGCCGACTGGGGCGTGCGCGACATGGAAGCCGTGATCGCGCTGGGCGAGGCGCAGGGCATGCGCTGCGACGAGCCGGTGCCGATGCCGGCCAACAACTTCAGCCTGGTGTTCCGCAAGTAAGCGGCAGCCGGCGCCTCAGCCGCGGCCGGTGCCTTGCACTAGAATCTTTCCGTCATTCGATCCTGCGGTGCCGGGAGCCTTCCAGGCTTGCCGCACCGCGCCCGCCACGGAGAACACGATGAAGGTCCAGAATATCCTGCAGACGATCGGCAATACCCCGCATATCCGCATCAACCGGCTATTCGGCAACGGCCATGAGGTCTGGATCAAGTCAGAGCGCAGCAATCCCGGCGCCTCGATCAAAGACCGCATCGCGCTGTCGATGGTGGAAGACGCCGAACGCCGCGGCGTGCTCAAGCCCGGCGGCACCATCATCGAGCCGACCTCGGGCAATACCGGCATCGGCCTGGCCATGGTGGCCGCGGTCAAGGGCTACAAGCTGGTGCTGGTGATGCCGGACAGCATGTCGGTGGAACGCCGCCGCCTGATGCTGGCTTATGGCGCCACCTTCGACCTGACCCCGCGCGAGAAGGGCATGAAAGGCTCGATCGCGCGCGCCGAAGAACTGGTCGCCGC
>NZ_KB903181.1:0-22474 GCF_000379565.1 Cupriavidus sp. UYPR2.512
AACATAATCCGATCGAGCACCGCGTGTTTCCACACATTACGCGAGCCTGTGCTGGCGTAGTCTTCAGCAGCGTTAGTCTGGTTCGTGAACTGATCGAAAAAGCCTGCACAAAAACCGGACTGAAAGTTACTGCTGACATTCTTGACGGAGTCTATGAAGCCGGACGGACAGTCACTCGTTGCGTCCGTGCTTCACTGAACATCGAGTACGACTCAACCTTGCCTGCGTGGAACTACAGCATCCGCTCACGGAACGCCGCATAGCGGGAAGTTATTTCGAGCACGTTCCTTAGTGCCCCCTCTCGCTTGCCCGAATGCACAGGACGCTGTTGCAGAACGATATCGCGAGCGCCTTTCATCTCAAACACGCCGCACGCGACACCTTCGATCGCTTCCCGATGGCCAGGAAAGGCTGGCACGAGGTCGTCATAGAGGTAGGACCGGGCGTCAAAGTGGTCCTTCAGCGCCTTTGCGATGACTTCGTAAGCCGCCGGCTTCCATCGACCCACGCAGAGCATTCCAGACTTGCTCCGGCAGGGCAGTAAGCCGGCTTGGTGTCGAGGAAATCGATCTGCCTAATGGCGGATATTCCTTGTCCAAGCTCAATCACTTCACTTTTCCGCCTCACTGCAAGCAGAAGGACAGATAGATTGGGTCTCGGTTCGTACTGTCTTAAGCCTAGACGTTGGGAGCGGAGACGGCGTGATGTGCATCAAAGTGGGCGATCATTGGGTAGCTTGAGCTAGATCGTGTGCTGGGCTCAAACCTCTGGTTCCAATGGCCTAAAGACGCTGGATCCCCGCCTTCGCGGGGGATACGGCCAAGGGTAGATCACAATTTTCATAAGGGGGTTCAGCAGGTGACGAGTTCGGTGTGTCCGAAGCCCTTGGTGCAGTGAAGCACGGAGATGACCGTCGGTGTCACGCGGAAGATCCTGACATCGTCCGGCATCGGCATCGGCAACGGCAAGGGGGGCTGCTCGGGGTACTTCTGCGCGATCATGCGCAGCGCCTTGCACACTTCGGCAGGATCAACCACCGCGTGCGTGCGCGCCGCCATGGACAGGCCGGTCAGGTTCTGGCTTGCAGGAGCGGAAAGCAGGCAAAGGCAAGCTGTGCCGCCAGCCCGATCATTCCTGGCAAAGATCGGTAGCCATCCAAGTGTTCGCTTGCAGATTTGCCGAAGACAAGCACGGTGACACCCAGCTCCCCGCCCATCAGGACGGCAAATGCGATGGTGCCCATCATGGCCGCCTCGGCACTCGTGTGCAGCTCAAAATGTCCCAGGCACCATCGTGAAATCACCCAGCTGGCGGCAAGGATGAAGGGCGCCTCCAGGAGGACCGCTGCTGTGGCGCCGATGGCCGGGCCCAGCACCAGGACGCGTACCGTACCCAGGACGAAGCCGATCGCGAAAGCGCCGGCCGCGTAAGCGCAGCCAGCCACGGAGCAGGTCGCTAGTTTCATCGGGTTTCGATAGCTGGCCGCCAGGCCTCGGTTGCGGGTGTCACTCGCTCTCCGGTCCGCCACGGATAAGAAGCACCGGTTTATTGCTCTGCCTGACGATCTGCTGGGCAACGCCACCCATGACAGCGCGCATGAATCCGCGCCGGCCGTGCGCGCCAAGGACGATCAGGTCGGCATTCGACTGTACCGCCTCCGCAAGAATCGTTTCGGCAATGCGTCCGTTCGCCGCAGGCTTGTCCAACAGTCCCAGGGAATACCGCACGCCTGCGGCCTCGAGCATCCTGCCTGAAGGATCGAGGACAGACTTTCCATAGGCGACCATGTTACGAAGCAGGTCGTCGTGGTCGATGTAAGCGACCTCGAGCTGCGCGTCAATATCGTCTGCGACATAGATCACTTTCACCTCGGCGTCGCAGGCCTTGGCGGGTTCGACGGCGTGCAGTATCGCCAGGCGAGACAGCCGTCCGCCGCAACCAGAATTCTCTTGTACATGCCTGTTCTTCCGCATTCCACAAGGAGCGCAAATCCGTTTCGCCAGCAATCAAGGGTAGGTTGTTTCTGCGTTGCCGGATTGACCCACCTCAAACGTTCCGATGCCCGTCATAAACGCTCGTATCATCCAGCTACAGCCGGATGCCTCCATCGGTATGGCTGTCAGTCTTCACGGAGGATCCAAAGCGCTGCGCCAGATCGAGCATGCGCCGATTGCCGGGCATGACGTTTCCCACAAGCGCTTGCGTGCCCTGCATGCAGCAATAAGCGACAAGCTTCTGCTTGATTGGGTGCGCAGTCGCGGCAGGCGTCGCCCAAATCGGCGTTTTCCTGCAGGCGCCGCAGGATTTCCTTGCGGATCTGTTCCGCGCTGCCAAGGTTCCTGATCAGGTCGGTGTCTCCTGTTTTGTGGTGGCGATCCGGCGTGGGGGTGCAGAGTCTAGACTGGCGCGCGGTTGTGCGGGGCCGGACGCCAGATGGTCTGGGAAAAGATGGGTACCTCGTCCTCGTTCAGCGACATATGCTCGGCTAGCTGGCGCCAGTTGAGCCGGCCGTGCACCACCGCGCCCAGCCCGGCTGAGGCGCCGTAGAAATAGACGTTCTGGACCATGACGCCGGCCGCGGCGGCAGCGAAGGTCTCGCGCATTTTGGGCGGGACATACTGCATTCCGCCGTGGCTGGCGACGTAGACCAGGTCCAGCGGCACTATGCCGACGAAATCCTGATAGACGGTCAGGCTGCGCACGTGCGCCGCGCGCTTCAGCGCCAGGCAATGGTGGATTGGGTCGTAGCGGTAGAGCCGGCGGGCAGCGCCGCGTAGACGTCGATCACCGCCTCGCCGTGCGGCGAGGGAGTGGTACGGCCACCGCCGTAGGATCGATTGACACCAGCCGCGGCCCACAACAGCTCGCTCAACTACTACGGCGGCAGCGGCTGCTCGTCGAATTCACGGATGCTCATACGCTGCCACAGCGCCCCATTAGCGGCAAGCCATTGGTGCGGTCCGGCTGTGACAGAGCAATGACCCGCTCACTCGTGCCGGTGGCAGGGCGTGGCAGCAGGTCCTTGATGGGTTGGTAGGGAATGCACTTCAGTTCGTCCATGGAATGCGCGCATTCGTTGCAAAGAGCGGCACCCGCGCGCTGCGTACGGCACCAGTATGGTCGAATGTAGGTGCAGCTTCTAGGCGTGGGTTGCGCTCCGTCAAGCCTGGGCCACGGAGTTCGCGAAAAGTGGGATGGATGCGATCCCAGGACGGCTCGGGATGATTCGGCCGGGCACAGGGGGTCAGCCGCGGCCGGGCACAGCGCGGCCCAGGAAGCTGCCCGGTGCGGCGACGCACGCGCGCTCGGCTTCGGTCAGCGGGTCCTGGATGCGCATCTGCTTCGCCACCACGTCGACGTCGGCATCCGAGAGGTCCCCACCCGCCCGGGCGCGGGAGGCGATGCGGGCGCGCAGCGTCTCCGGGCTGGCTTCGCAGGCGACGATGGCGAAGGGCACGCCAAGGCGACGGGCCTGGGCCGCAAAGCGCTCGCGCTCGACACGGGCGAGGAAGGTGGCGTCGGCAATCATGGGGAAGCCTGCGCTGCAACCGAGCCGGCAGACGGCGAGCAGGCGGCAGTAGGTCCGCGCTGTCTCACTGGCGGCATACCAGCCGCTCCGAGGTGCCACGCCGCGATGCAGGCGCTTGCGAACCGCGTCCGAGCGCACACGTACCATCCCCCCGGCCTCGCTCATCTGTGAGGCCACAGTGGACTTGCCGCTGCCGGACAGGCCGTGCATCAGTACCATTGGCCCGCGACGGCGCACGAGGCAACGCCATGCCAGCGCCAGCAGTCTGTGCGCCTGGGATTGCGCCGGCGCCATGGATGCCCCCGCGCCGTGGTTCTGATGCGCGCATTCCAGCACCACACGCGCTCTCACCAATGCCCGCATGGCGACATAGAAGCGCAGCACGGCCAGCGAGCCGTAGTCGCCCGAATGCTCCAGGTAGCCGTTGAGCAGCCGGTAGGCCAACGCCTGCTGGCCATGGTACAGCAGGTCCATGACCGGGAAGGCCAGGTCGCTGATGGTATCGGTCCAGCGCAGGGCAGCGTCGAACTCCAGGCAGTCAAATGGCGTCGGTACGTCGTCAAGCAGCACGATGTTGCCCAGGTGCAGATCGCCATGGCACTCGCGCACATGGCCGTTGCGCAGGCGTGCCCGGAACGCGCCCGCGAGCCGGGCGGCCTCGCGACGCGCCCGCCCGGCCACGCGGCTGGCCAGGTGGGGGGCCTGCGCCAGCGTCCCGACGCCGCCCAGGCACTCCGCAAGGGTCACGTCGATGCGGGCTGGTGTGCCAAATCCATCTGCGGGGGCCGCGGCTGGCTGCGCCTGGTGGAATGACGCCATGCTGCGCGCCAGCGCATCGATATGGCCCGGCTCCAGCCGGCCCGCAGAGACCCTTGCGCTGAGCAGGTCTTGCTGGTCGAAGCGCCGCATCCGGACCGCATACTCGATCGGCATGCCATTGCCGCCTATGTGCATTGAGCCGGGCGCGGGGCCTGCCACGACCGGCACCACATCTAGGTAGAGGGAGGGCGCGAACCGGCGGTTCAGGCGCAGCTCGGTCTCGCAGTCGTCGCGACGTGCCTGCGCGGTGGAGAAGTCGACAAAGTCAAACTGCACTGGCTTACGCACTTTGTAGGCAAAGTCCCCCGCCAGGAAGACGCGGGAGATATGCGTCTCGATGACCTGTATTGCCGGCGCCGGATGCGGATAGGCGTCCGGCTGCCGTAAGGCGGCCATCAACGCCGCGTCGTCCCATTGACTCTTCATGTCCCTTGTCGCGTGCTCCGTTTCGTTGTTGTGATAGCCCTTCAACTGCTGCCTCGGCTCGCAACTTCCGCCTGCCGGTTCGTTCTCGCTGCGCTCTGACCTAATGTTCCCTTATGGTCCTGACGATCATTGCAAAGAGGCGGCCGAAATCTGCCTCCTTGATGCCGCCAAACGGATCGCGGTTTGAGCCAAACGCCTCAGCCAGTTCCTTCCAGTCCTCCTCCGCGAGCCATTGACGCGCGGCAGGCAGAATCACCTCTTCTTCCAGACGCCTGTGATTTGCGGAGAACGCAGCGTATTCGTCGACCATCTCGCGCAACACCGGGAGCGCGGACTCGCCAGCCAGCTCGTATCGTGTGAACGCATGTTCAATGTCTCGCATCCGCGCTTTGCCCTGAGCGTGCTGTTCCTCTAGCTCGTCGATGGTTTTATCGAGGTCGTTAGCACGGTGCCGCAAGCGCGCGAACAGATAGCGCTCTTCCTTGGGATGATGTAGCTTCTCCGGATATTCGCTAATGTAAAACAGCATGGACCGAAACATCACTGGCCTAGGCACATCTACGCCGGCACCGAGCAATTTGACAAGGCATTGCATACCAGTGATGACCATCGATAGCTGCTGATGCTCCTTATGGATGACCAGTACGGCTTTTCTCGCTGCCGGCGTTTGCATATCATCCCCTTGCTTCTGGACGCGGCATCTCCTGAACCCAATTTAAGTATAGAGGGCGCGACGCGTAACCCTAGGATCTGCATCAAAGACCGGAAACCGCGGGGACACTGCGATCACGATAAACCGGAATCCCTGGTCACGAGGCCGGAATCGGCGGTCACAATCACCGAAATACGCACGGTACCGTCTTCCCAGTTGTTGCCGGCTACATGTTTCGGTGGGCGGAGACTGCTGCTGCACCACAAGGATTCTCGGCCGCTCCTTCGATCGTCTTTTCGCGACCCATTCCCGACCGCCATGCCTTCCGAAAGCGGTCACTCACGAGCGCGTTTCGACTATGAACATCCGCGCTTGCTGGGCTTCCCGACGTTCGGCCTTGATCGGCGCATACCTCTCGGAATTGTAGAAAGCTAGCGCTTGGGCGAGAGTCGGAAACTCAAACACGCCGGCCATCGGCAGAGGCACCTCATCCCCCTCTAGAATCTGCGCAACAGGACCGAAATGTAGGATCTTCCCGCCCGCCTCTATTAGCGCCGCCTGAAAGCGTGGAGCGAGCGCGGCCTGCTTGGCGGAATCGATGACGCGTAGGTTGACGTGTACGTATGCTGGCATCGTGCCTCCACTAATAATGCATATACATTATTATGCGAGGATAGGGCTGTCAAGGAGGTAGACGTGAACGGTTTTGATCCAGACTCTTTGAAGGACGTCGCAGCGGAGTGTCCGGGCTTCCAGGCTCGTGCAACGGCGCGTGCACTCACGCGTTATTACAATGCCTGCTTCAAGCCGCTCGGGCTGACGGCCGAGCAATTCAGCCTCTTGGTTGGGATCGGTGCGGCCGAGGGGGCGACGATCGTCGATCTTGCCGATAGTGCCGGGGTCGATCCGACTACCCTGAGCCGAAATGTTCAGAATCTGGAGAGCCGAGATTTGGTTAGTGCTACAGGCGGACGTGGTCGCGCTAGAAAGCTGCTAGCTCTGACGACATTGGGGCGTCAACTCGTGGTCGATGCGTTCCCGGTGTGGAATGGGGCCAAGGCAGAACTCGCCCGTCGCATGGGCGATGAACAACTTCGTTCGGCAAGGAAGGCAATGGTGAAGCTGGCCAAGGCCGCAGAATCCTCATCTACATGACATGACCTTTGAGCGACGAAGTTCGCGACAACTTCAGAAAGGCTAGTCAACGAGAACTCGCGCCCGATGGGGAACTACCGGGCGTCGCTGACTGACCCCGAACTGCCGTTCAGATTGCCCCGCTGCAATGGCCGCTTCCAGTTAGCAACCGCCGCTTGTCAAGCCAAGTTAGTCGCGAGTAA
Source organism: Cupriavidus sp. UYPR2.512 (assembly GCF_000379565.1). Lineage (NCBI taxonomy): Bacteria > Pseudomonadati > Pseudomonadota > Betaproteobacteria > Burkholderiales > Burkholderiaceae > Cupriavidus > Cupriavidus sp. UYPR2.512. Next base: position 6,764 of record NZ_KB903181.1, read on the forward strand.
ATGGCTAAAGTCTATGGCGGCTCATCAGCGGCTGGGCGAACGCCTACTACTTCTCGGCGGTACTGACAGTGTTTCTGGTAGGGACGGGCAGGTCCATCCGCTGGGCACCGCAGCCGCCGTTCGCGTAGAAGGCAGGCGCAGCCTCGGCCCTGCTCGGCTTCATGTAGATGGGCTGCGCAGCGCTGCCATGGAGTTATCTCTACGCAGGTCGTGTCCGCCTATTTGGCCTTCTTTATCGTCCTCGCGGTCAGCTTGCGCTGTCCCCGCTGGGGTTCTGGCGATCGGCCGGTCGCTGAATGCCAGAAGTGCGCCGGTCATGCGAAGAAGTGTTTGCTGTTGTGGACGCGCTCAGTGACGCGAGCATCGCGTCACGGCAAACCGCCAGGATTTCGTCGGCCAGCGGCGAGTCGTCCGGACAGGCCCGCGACATGACGATGGCGCCCACCGCGTGCGCCAGTGTGTCGAGGGACCGGGCTCGCGCCCGACCCGGATCGGCTCCGTCCGAAACAGTGTCCTCGGCCCTCAGCGCAGCCAGCAGGCTCTCAATGCCAGCCGCGAACGCGGTCCGAACCTCTTCTGGCTGACGCGCGGCATCCCCGCCTAGTGCGGCCATCGTGCAACCGGTCGCGCGGGTGTCGCGGTGCTCTCGAGAAAGGTAATACCGCACGAACTCGGTCGCGCTTACACCCGCGCTTAGTGCCACCGTTTGCGCGATGCCGCAGGCCGCCGATTCCGCCATCAGGTCGGCCTTGGAGCGGAACTGTCTGTAAAAGCCGCCGTGGGTGAAGCCGGCGGCGGCCATCAGATCGGCAACGCCAACCCCGTCGTAGCCGCGTTCCCGAAAGATCTTCGACGCCGTCGCGACAACGTGCTCCCGGTTGGCCTGTGCCTGTGCCTTGGTGATCTTCATTTCCTGACCACGATGGGTTCATGTCTGCGAAGGCTCCATTGTACATTGATGTCAATCGTCATCAAAACCTTGACAGTTAAGATTACGACCATCATCATTGAGCGTATTTCCAACACCAGAGGCTGATGCAATATGACCGACAAGACGCTTTTCGAGCCCTACACCCTTGGGCGCCTGACACTCGCCAATCGTTTTGTCATGGCGCCGCTGACCCGCAATCGCGCAGGCGCGGGGCTGGTACCCAGCGAACTGGCCGCCACCTACTACGCCCAGCGCGCGTCGGCCGGCCTGATCATCACGGAGGCCACTCAGGTGTCGGCCCAGGCTCAGGGCTATCAGGACACCCCGGGCCTGTACACGCCCGAGCAAATCGCCGGCTGGCGCAAGGTCACCGAGGCTGTGCATGCCAAGGGGGGACGCATCTTCGCGCAACTCTGGCACGTCGGCCGTGTTTCGCACGTCGATGTCCAGCCTGACGGCGCTGCGCCGGTCGCGCCTTCGGCCATCCGCGCGGCGACGAAGACCTTTGTCAACAACGGTTTTGTCGACGTGTCGCAGCCGCGCGCCCTCGAACTCAATGAACTGCCGGGTATCGTTGGCGATTTTCGTCGAGCCGCGGCCAATGCCATGGCCGCCGGCTTCGACGGCGTGGAGATCCATGGTGCCAACGGCTACCTGCTGGAGCAGTTCGTCAAAGACGGGGCCAACCAGCGCACTGACGCCTACGGCGGCTCGATCGAGAAACGTGCGCGCCTGCTATTGGAAGTCGTCGCGGCAGTGGTGGAAGAAATCGGCGCCGATCGCACCGGTGTGCGCATCTCGCCTGTGTCACCGGCAAATGGCATTTCGAGCAGCGATCCTCAGCCGCAGTACGACTACATCGCCGGGCAGCTCAGCGCGCTGGGCATTGTTTACCTGCACGTGGTCGAGGGCGCGACCGGCGGCCCGCGCGATGTCGCACCGTTTGACTACGACGCGCTGCGCCGCCGCTTCAGGCAAACCTATTTGGCCAACAACGGCTACGACCTGGAACTCGCCACCGCCAGGCTCAACGAGGGCAACGCAGACCTGTTCGCCTTCGGCCGTGCCTTCATCAGCAACCCCGACCTGGTCAAACGCCTGAAGACCGGCGCCCCGCTGGCCCAGCCCGACTTCGCCACGCTCTATGGTGGCGGCGCTGCGGGCTACACCGATTACCCGTCCATCACCGCCTGAGGCGCGCCCTGCTTGCGTCCGCGTCCGAACCGCCTTGAAAAGGAAATCATTCATGACCACGCTTCCGACTGTTCTCATCACCGGCGCCTCCTCCGGCATCGGCGCCACCTACGCAGAGCGCTTCGCGCGCCGCGGCCACGACCTCGTGCTGGTTGCACGCGACAAGGCGCGCCTCGACACGCTGGCCGCGCGGCTGCGTGAAGAAAGTGGGGTGGCCGTGGAAGTGCTGCTGGCCGACCTCACCCAGCCCGCCGACCTTGCCGGGGTCGAGACTCGTCTGCGCGAGGATGCTCGCATAGGCATCCTGATCAACAACGCCGGGATGGCTCAGTCGGGCGGCTTCGTGCAGCAGACTGCCGAGGGCATCGAACGCCTGATCACGCTCAACACCACGGCGCTTACGCGGCTTGCAGCCGCCGCGGCTCCGCGCTTCCTGGAGTCGGGTACCGGCGCAATCGTCAACATCGGCTCGGTGGTAGGTTTCGCGCCCGAGTTCGGCATGTCGATTTACGGCGCCACCAAGGCGTTTGTGCTGTTCCTGTCGCAGGGATTGAACCTCGAGTTGTCGCCCAGCGGCGTCTACGTGCAGGCGGTGCTCCCGGCAGCGACCCGCACGGAAATATGGGGGCGCGCCGGCATCGACGTCAATACGCTTCCCGAGGTGATGGAAGTCGGCGAACTGGTTGATGCGGCACTGGTCGGCTTCGATCGCCGCGAACTCGTGACTATCCCGCCGCTCCACGTGGCGGCGCGCTGGGACGCATTGGATGGCGCGCGTCAAGGGCTCATATCGGACATTCGACAAGCCCAGGCGGCCGAACGCTATCGGCCCGAAGCCTGACCGCCACAATGACTGGGGCGTCACCCCCGACGAGAATCGACCATGACCTTCAAAGCGCTGCAGGCGTCTTATGTCGACGCTCAGACTAACCTCGTAAAGGCGGGTGGAACCACATTCGCTTACCGCGAACTGGGACAGCATGGCGGTGTCCCGCTGGTCCTGCTCAACCACTGGGGCGCCGTGCTGGACAACTTCGATCCGCGCATCGTAGATGGCCTGGCTCGTGAGCATCACGTTATTGCCATCGACTATCGCGGAATCGGTTTATCCGGCGGCACCGCGCCGGCGACCGTGGACGAGATGGCACGCGACACCATCGCGGTGATCCGCGCGATGGGTTTCGATCAAGTCAATCTGCTCGGCTTTTCGCTTGGCGGCTTCGTGGCGCAGGACGTGGCCCTGAAGGCGCCGGGCCTGGTGCGCAAGCTCATCCTTACCGGCACGGGTCCTGCGGGCGGTCAGGGCATCGATCGTGTCGGTGCGGTGTCGTGGCCGCTGATACTCAAGGGCCTGCTGACGCTACGCGACCCCAAGACCTATCTCTTCTTCACCGCTACGGCCAACGGCCGGCAGGCAGCAAGCGCCTTCCTGAAAAGACTGAAGGAGCGCCACGCCGATCGCGACAGGGGACCGACACCTCGCGCGTTCTTGCGCCAGCTCAAGGCGATTAAGGCTTGGGGCCAGCAGGTGCCGCAGGATCTCGCCGGCCTGCGCATGCCGGTCCTGATCGCCAATGGCGACAACGACATCATGGTGCCCACGACACTAAGTCGCGACATGGCCCGCCGCATTCCCCATGCGCAGTTGGTCATCTACGAAGACGCCGGGCACGGCGGCATCTTTCAATACCACGCCGACTTCGTGTCGAAGGCGCTGGCGTTCCTGGCAGCCCCCCACATTGGTTAGAGCAACATGAAAGCACTCACATTCAAACGCTATGGCAGGTCACCTGGGATCGAGTTCGCCGACGTTCCGCGCCCAACGTTAAAGGCTGATGAGCTGCTGGTGCAAGTCCACGCGGCGGGGTTGAACCCAATCGACAACATGATTCCGGCGGGCACGTTCAAGCCCGTCCTGAAGTTCGAAATGCCGGCCACGCTAGGCAGCGATATTGCCGGCGTGGTGGTTGAGGTCGGTAGTCGCGTGACGCGTTTCAAGCCGGGCGATGCCGTTTTTGCCAGCCTCTTCGATCTTGGCAGAGGCTCGATCGCCGAATTCGCAGCGGTGCCGGAAAGCGTTGCCGCACCGAAGCCGGCCAAGCTCGACTTTGTGCAGGCCGCCTCCGTTCCGATGGTTGGCCTCACCTCGTGGCAAGCATTGAAGGAGCGCGCCAATGTTCGAGCTGGCCAGAAGGTGTTCATCCCTGCGGGTTCGGGCGGTATCGGCACGTTCGCGATCCAGCTAGCTAAGTACCTTGGTGCCAAGGTAGGAACGACCACCAGCACGGGCAATGTCCCACTGGTCACCACGCTGGGTGCAGACGAGGTGGTTGATTATAAGAAGGAGGAATTCGAGAAAGTGCTGCGCGGCTACGACGTGGTGCTCGGTACACTGCGGGGCGATGCGATCGAGAAAGCCGTCGGGATTCTCAAACCAGGGAGCAAGGTTGTCTCGCTCATCGGCCCGTTGGACGCCGCCTTCGCACGCGCACGACGTCTGAATTTCTTTTTAACGTTCGTGTTCGGCTTGATGAGCCGAAAAATCATGCGCCTTGCAAGAAAGCAGGATGTCACTTACTCGTTTCTATTCGTGCGTCCCGACGGCGCCCAACTCGCCGAAATTGGAGGACTCCTCGAGTCGGAACACATTCGTCCGGTGATCGACAAGGTTTTTTCGTTCGAGCAAGCGAAGGAAGCGCTTGAATACTTGGCCCAGGGACGCGCGAAGGGCAAGGTCGTCGTGAGGATCAAGTGAGCTGCCAAACGGTTGACTGTGCAGGAGCCTGCCTTAGCGGTTGAAGAGGCGGGCGACTAGGTTAAGGCTCATAGAGTACCGGATGGCCGGTGAGGGGGCACAGCCGACGCCAGAACGTCTGAGCGAAAGCGCGAGCGAATGGCGCTTGAAGGCTACAGCCGTTGCGCTGTCGCTCCCCCTGGCCACAGCGGTTAGCTGAAGCGTGCGGGACAGGAAGAGCCTGAGGGCGCGTTGACAGGCCCGGGCAATAAGGTCCGATAACGAGCCCTTATCTGGTGTCCCAAGCCAAGTGCTCGCTAGACGGATCTGATGGTCAGTCGTCCGAGGCAGGACAGCCCACGCCTCGGTGCTACTTTCCCAGCCACGCCGCACGGCGGGCGTCGAATTCGCCGCCGGCTTTGGCGAGGTGCAGCCACTGGTCGACATACCGTTTGAACACCTCGTCGCCATTCGGCAGCAGATACCCCATTTCAGCGTACTGGAGCGGCTTGTCGGGATTGACGGCGCAAAGCTCAGGATGGGCCTTGCTCTGAACGATGGCCTCGGCGGCCTCGGTGACGAAGACGTCTGCGTTGCCTTTGATGACCTCGTCGAAAATCGTAAGGTTGTCCTTGTGAATGGTCAACTTCGCCTGGGACAGGCGCGTGCGGGCGAACCGCTCGTTGCTGCCACCGGGATTGGCAATGACGCGCACGTTCGGCTGGTCGATGGCCTCCACGGTCTGGAAACGAGCCACATTTTCGCAGCGGGTGATAGGCGTCTTGCCGTTGACCATGTATGGCGCGCTGAAATAAGCCTGCTTCTGGCGTTCCAGCGACACCGAGATGCCGCCAGCGCCGATATCGCACTTGCCGCTGACGAAGTCAGGCATCAGCGTAGCCCACGCGGTCTTGACGAATTGCGGTTTAGCGCCGAGAGAATTGGCCAGCGAGGTCATCAAATCCACGTCGAGCCCTTCGTACACGCCTTCTGACTTCATGAAACTGAAGGGCTTGTAGTCACCCGGCGTGCAGACGCGCAGAACGCCCGATTGCGCTACGCGCGACAATGTGGGCGAGACCCCGGCGACAGGCGCGGGCAACTGGGCTATCACCGGCGCGGCAGTCAGCAGCGCAACAGCGGTAACGATCGTCTTTCTCATTGGCCTTTCCTTCTTATCGACGTGGGCTTTGGAGATCCAGTGCGGCATTGCGGATTTATAGCATACGCTCGAACGTGCGGCACACAACCCGTCGTCCACATCGGGAGCTGCGTGCAGTAGTCCTTGCGCCGGCGCGAGGTTAAAGGGCCGATGTCGCCCGGCGACGTCCAGGATCTGATGCTGGCGTTCAACAAGGCCATCATCGAACGGGCGATGAGCGCCGAGATGAGCGGACATCCTGATCGCGGTGGTCGATGGCCTCAAGGGGTTGACCGAAGCCGTGGCCACGGCCTATCCCCGCACGACGGTGCAGACCTGCATTGTGCATTTGATCCGCAACAGCCTGGACTACGCCAACTACAAGGAGCGCAAGGCTGGGAACTACCCGTGTCGATACCTATCCCGCCTTCCAGAACAAAAATGGCGCTCAACTCGTTCCCCAGGTCTTCCGTTCCACGCAGACCAAAACGGGAGCCTGCCAAGCCGCCGGAGTTCATTCTGACCAAACTCTTTCCATCCCCGTCCCACATGGCGAAGAACAGGATTAAAGAATCGCCATGCTAGAACCGATGCTGCATACCCATCCCCCAGGCTGTCTCGTTTGCATCCGCTACATTCGCAGAACTGGCGTGTTTGTTGCCACGTCCCGACGCGTAACTGAACAAGCGCACGGGCGGCCCCGAGCCGTTCTGCGCCACCACCGCTTAGCCGTAGGGTTCCGGCAAGGTGAACTCCCAACGGAAGATCGCGCCGTTGGCGACATGACGGTACGCCGCACAGTCGTGCGTCGCAAATCTGTAGAGGGCTGCGGCAGCTGTTTGACAGTTGCGACGCACCGCGCCCTCTTCATCAGAATTCCTGCCCCTCCATCAAGGCCGCTATAGGACGCCTTCCCACGGTCGTTCCGTGGCCTTCCAACTTGAACGTCGAGCTATCACCGGGGTGCCGCGCTGCATTCCGGTGATCACAGAGCCCACACGACCTCGTTGCGCGCACCGAAAAAATGCCTACTTAGAGATCACAAATCATGATTTCGTGCACGAATGTTGGCCATGTATGGTGAAAATAGGGGTTAACGCTAGACGATAATCATATTTCTTGTGATCACTGATATCGTGGGTTATAAAGTCATGACATCGCCGAGTTCCACATCGGCGGCCGGTACCGAGCTGCCATCCAGCGTTTGTTCCGGGCGGCGCGGCGGCATCAATCTACGGAGAGTTCAGCATGCAAAAGTGGGGGAACCAGTTTCGAGTGGGGCTTGCCGTCGTGGCCCTTTGCCTATCGGGCGCGTCACCGGGGTGGGCCGCGGAGGCGACCCCGGTGCGTGTCGGCTTGATGACGGCAAAGAGTGGTCCGGTGGCGGCTGCCGGGGCGGACATGGAGGCAAGCTTTCGATATTTCCTAGACAGCCACAAGGGCGTGTTGGCCGGCCATCCAGTTGAGCTTGTCGTCGTGGACACGGGTGCAGTACCGGCGATCGCCAAGACCAAGGTCAAGCAATTAATCGACTTCAACAAGGTGGACGTACTGGTGGGGCCGATCGGTTCTGCAGAAGCCATTGCGATTGTGGATTCAGTGGAGAAGGCACAGATCCCGCTGATTGTTTCTTCTGCAGGCGCGGAGGACTTGACGCAACGCTTGGCGAGCTCATGGATGACACGCACGACGGGCTCTTCAGCTCAACCGACCCATGCGCTCGGCGACTACGCGAGGAAGAAACTAGGCTACAAACGTGTGGTCGCCATCGGTGATGATGTTTCCTACAGCTATGAGGCGATTGGCGGGTTCCAGCGGGTGTTCGAGGACGGGGGCGGTGTTGTGGTTAAGAAGATCTGGGCGCCTTTGGGCGTTACCGACTATGCCCCTTATTTGACGCAGATCCCGCCTGGTGTGGACGCAGTGTTCGCCGCGCTCAACGGCAGCAACGCGATCCGCTTTATCAAGCAGTACAAGGAGTACGGCTACAAGCAGAAGTTGCCAGTGATCTCCAGCGTTTCGATGACGGATGAATCGCTACTTAGACAGATGGGCGATGAGGCCGATGGCATTGTCAGCGCGGCTTGGTATAGCCCGGCGATCGCGAGCAGTAGCAATCAGAAGTTCGTGAGTGGGTACCAGCAGGCTGTGGGTCGCAGCCCTGGTTCTCTGTCTGTTGGCGGCTACTTTGCTGCTGCGGTGTTGGAGGACGCGCTTCAGCACGTCGGGGCGAACTTCACGCCGAAGACGCTTGCCCAAGCGTTGCGTCAGGCAAAGCTGACAGATACACCACGCGGTTCTCTGACATTGGATCAGTACGGCAATCCGGTTGCGCCAGTGTATGTACTCAAGACGGTCAAGACATCGGCTGGGCTGGCCAATCAAGTGATTCAGACCTATCCGTCGGTCAGTCAGTTCTGGACCTATGACCCCGTCGCCTTTCTGAAGAATCCAGTGTACTCACGCGATTTCCCGCCCGTTAAGGCAGGCAACTGAACGAGGGCGATGATGTCGCAGTTCATGATTCTTTGCCTCAGCGGGTTGGCATTTTCCAGCTTGCTATATCTGCTGGCGTCGGGCTTTTCCCTGATATTTGGGCTGATGCGCATACCTAACATGGCGCACGGTGCGTTCTTCATGTTGGGCGCATACCTGCAGGTCTGGGTGTCGCGTCTTGACGCCTCCTTTGCTATCAGCATTTTGGTACCCGCCTGCGTGGTAGCGATGCTCGGGTTGGTACTTGAGGGGACCTTGCTGAGATGGCTCAAGGGCAGGGAACTGGCACAGGTGCTTGGCACGCTCGGTGTGGCCCTGGTGTTGTCCAATCTCTGTCTGATCGTTTGGGGAGGGACTCCGCTCCAGGCGCCGGTACCCGACTGGCTGAGTGGATCCATTCAGTTTGGCGCGGTTTGGTTTCCGATCTATCGGGTCTTTGTCTGTCTCGTGGCGATAGTCGTGGCGGGTGCGCAAATCGGGTTGATAGAGCGCACGCAATTCGGGGCCATGGTTCGCGCCGGCGTCGATGATCCGGCAATGGCTGAAGCCGTGGGCATTCCGGTCGCGCGGGTTTCAAGAATCGTCTTTGCCATGGGCTCGGCGTCGGTGGGGGCGGCTGGCGCCTTGGCCGCACCAATGCTGACGGCTTATCCCGGGCTTGATATCGAAATGCTGCCGCTCGCTCTTGCGGTCGTGATCGTAGGGGGCGCAGGAAGCCTCTACGGTGCAGTCATTGGCAGTCTTGTTGTGGGCTTTATCTACACCTTCGGTCAAACCTACCTTGTCGATTTCGCCGCCTTCGCCCTGTTTGCGCCCGTCGTTGTAATTCTGGCGTTTCGCCCTGCTGGTTTGTATGGAAGGAGCTTCCAATGAAAGCCTGGAAACTGATCGTGCCAGCGGCCATTGCCTTGATTCCGCTTGTGCTCGAGTCATCGTATTGGGCGAGCGTCGCAACAGAAGTCATGATCGTCACGATCTTTGCGCAGAGCCTCAATTTGCTTCTCGGCTACGCGGGTTTGTTTGCGTTCGGCCAAGCGGCATTCTTTTCGATTGGCGGCTACGTACTTGCCATTCTATTGACGGTATTTGGTACTGGGCATCTGGTGGCCATTGCAGGTGCTCTATTTGCAGCATGTCTGGCAGCTGCCGTATTCGCCATCATTTCGCTACGCACCTCCGGAATCCCGTTCGTCATGATCACGTTGGCGCTGGGACAGCTTGTCTGGTCTTTGGCGATGCGTATGGTTGGCGTGACTGGTGGGGAAAATGGGATGTCCGGCATACCGCGCCCAACATTGCCATTTGTTGATCTCACCGATCCCTACGTCTTCTACGTGCTTTGCGTGGTGATTGCAGCGATCAATGCTGGCTGGAGCGCGCTGTTCATCCGGGCACCTTTGGGCGCGGCCTTGCGCGGCACGCGTGACCAGCCGCGCAGGATGAGTTCGCTTGGTTTCAACGTCTGGGGTATCCGATGGCTGGCTTTTGTGGTGTCGGGTTTCTGGGCGGGTTTGGCCGGAGTGCTGTTTGTCTACTTCCAGCAGTACGTGAGTCCGAACATCGCGTCGCTCGATCAGTCTGCCGAAGCTTTGCTTGCCGTCATCATCGGTGGCGCAGCCACGCTGGTGGGGCCACTCGTAGGCGCGATCGTCGTAGTGGGCGCCAAGAGTGTGATCGGGATGTTCTTTGATCGTTGGCCGCTCGTGCTGGGTCTTATCTTCATTTTTGTGGTTGTCGTAACGCCGGAGGGATTGGTAGTCCGCGCTCAAATGCTGCGGAAGCGATTTGGAGGTGCGGCGAAATCGCACGCGGCAACGCAAGCAGGGGAGGTCGGGAAATGAAGGCGCCAGTGCTTGAGATTGCCGGCGTAGGCAAGAGTTTCGGTAGCCTGACGGTGGTTGACGACGTATCGCTCTCCGTCATGCCAGGTGCGCGCCATCTGCTGCTGGGGCCGAATGGTGCTGGCAAGACGACGTTGTTTAACTTGATTGCTGGCGATCTTCCTGTGTCGCGCGGAATGATCCGGCTGTTTGGCCGCGACATGACGCGAGCGGGCAGTGGTGCACGAGCGCGAGCTGGCGTCGGCCGAACATTCCAGATTCCGACCTTGTTGGATAGCGAGAGCCTGCTGCACAACGTGCGCATTGCGCTGCTAGGGAAATGGGGAAAACGCTGGGACGCTTGGCGTCGCTTCGACAGTGATGATGATGCCACTCAGGCCGCGCATGAGGCATTGACGATGGTGGGGTTGGGTACGTCCGCCAGTAAAACCGTCAACGCGTGTTCCTATGGCGAAAAGCGGAGGCTGGAACTCGCCATTTCCCTTTCCCAGCGGCCGTCCCTGCTGTTGTTGGACGAGCCACTGGCCGGATTGTCAGGCATCGAGCGTCGTCAGGTGAGTGAGGTACTCGATGCGATTCCACAAGACGTGGCCATCGTCTTGATTGAACATGACATGGACATTGCGCTCTCGTACGCACGAGAGATCACGCTGCTGCATCGTGGGCGGTTGGTCTGCACCGGTACCAAGCAAGAGGTTATCGATAATCCACTAACGCATGAGGTTTATCTTGGCGACGGCAGCTTTTGAATTCGATCGCGTCAATGTCTTCTATGGTGACTCACACGCGCTGCATAACGTATCTTTCACGTTGAGGCCCCATACGCTGCTCGCCCTGCTTGGCCGTAATGGGGCAGGGAAGACAACGTGCATGCACGCCGCATGTGGCTTCAATGCTTGTCGAACGGGCGAGATCAGGTTGTTCGGAAAATCCGTGCAGGCGGAGCCTGTTGGGCGACGCAGCGCCACGGGCCTTGCCCTGGTTCCCCAAGGGCGCCGCGTGTTTCCAAGTCTCTCGGTTGAAGAGAACCTTTGGGTGGCCGAACAAGGCCAAGGCGGTGAAGGCCAGACGACATGGAGGCGCAAGGAGATCTACGATCTTTTCCCTCGCCTTCACGAGCGACGCCGTCGTTGCGCGGCGACGCTATCCGGCGGGGAGCAACAGATGCTCGCAATCGGTCGCGCTCTGGTAACGAATCCCAAGGTCCTGCTGTTGGACGAGCCTTCCGAAGGCTTGGCGCCACAGATGATCGAGGAAGTGGCCAAGTCGCTTCGTGTGCTGAAAAGCGAAGGTATGTCGATCGTTTTGGTCGAGCAAAACCTTCGGATCGCTATGCAGCTTGCCGACGATGTCGCGCTTCTTGCGAGTGGGCGAACTGTGTTCCAGGGCACCGCTGTCGAACTGCGCGAACGGCCAGCATTACTCGATGAATATCTCGGCGTGACGCAAGTTCAGTCGGCCGGTTAGCAAATCATTCCCTATCACTGTTTGGCAAACGTGCCAGGACGTTTTACGTCCTCGGCAGGGGGGCGCTTGTTCCTGATAGGGGGTGGTGGAGCTAGCGCTTTGTTTGGGTTGCGTTGTCTGTTGATTATAAATCGGAGGAAAAGTCATCCCATGAAAACAATGTCGCTAAGGCCGAAGCGTGGCCTTCGCCTGAATGTTTTGCCAACGCCTAAGTCCCGCATACGACTGCTCAAGTCCGCAGGTGTAGTGCTGGTTCTTTGTGTTCCAGCCGGCAGCGCGTTAGCATCGGTCTCGCTTTATGGCGTGTTGGACTCGGGCCTGCTGTTCAGAACCGTGGCAGGTGTAAGGAATGGTCAACCTGCCAGCCTGTTTTCAACATCCAGCTCCACCGAGTTGACTAGCCGATGGGGGCTCGTCGGTGTGGAGGATATCGGCGGCGGATACCAGGTAGGGTTCAAGCTTGAGAGCGGCTTCAACGTGACAAAGGGCGTGGGGAATTCGGCACTGCCATTTCCGCAGGATACGGGAGCCCTGTTTGATCGTGGTGCTGTTGTCGGTGTCGATGCGCCGTGGGGCACCATCAAGCTTGGCCGGAACTGGACGCCGTTTTTCGATGGCATGCAGGCAGCGGACGTGACCGGCTACATGAACTTCGCATCGCTCGGAAGCGCGGTTTTCCAGAACAACTCGAACGTCAATCCCGCGCTGGGTGTGGCCGGCCTGACAACCGGTGCTAACAGCCCCGCGAACGGGGGGCTCTTGTACACGTGGCAGAACGATTCGATCAAATACATGCTGCCAGAAATCGGGCCCATTACCGGTGGGGTTCTCTACTCATTCGGGGGCACGGCGGGTAGTTTCAGTACCAAGTCCGCTTGGTCGGCAAATCTCGCGTACAAGAGCGGCAACTGGGGAGCCACGGTTGCCTATTTTGATGCCACAGACCCAACCGGGCAGACGTCCAATCATTGGCTTCGTGCAATGACGGCGGGCCTCAATTACCAGTTCGGTACCGTGCGGCTCGGCGTGGACTTCTCGAAGTTTCGCAATCCCACGACAGGTGCCAATCAGAACTGGTATTTCTTAGGTGCCTCCTGGCAATACTCGGCACCTGTGCGGATCACTGCCAACTGGCTTTACCTGGATGATCAGGTCGACAAGCGGTCGAACGGTCAGCTATTCAAGGTCGGGGTTGCCTACTCATTGTCGAAGCGGACGACCTTGTATAGCGATGTCGGTTATTCGGTGAACAAGAGTCAAGGTGTGCTCGGCGGTGGCCCGACGACCGGCACGCTGCCATTCAGCCCGGTCACGATCGGGCGGAATCAGATGGCGGCGGCGGCGGGGATACGGACGTTGTTCTAACGCACGTACGTGCCCTGGCTGAGCGATGCTGGGGCGCACAATGACCGGCCCGCCGAATGGCGGGCCGTATTGCTTTTGCGGTGGCGTTCGGCCTGCGCGGCTATGTGGGAAGCGCTTTCTTGTCGCCAGGTATTTCTGGTTCAGCTGCTTCACCGCACCGTGGCCGCTTCATGTGCGTCGCGGTGGTGTTCCTGGAAATAAAAAGCACCGTGCAGTCGCCGGTGCTTTTTTCTTGGTGGTCCCTTACGGGTTTAGCCAGCGAGGGCGGCCGTTGCCCTCGATATATTCCCCGTCCTTGGTAATGAAGACCTTGCTTTCCAGGGCTGGCGGCAGGGCGCCGCTGAGTGCTGCGTCGAGCCAGTCCAACGACGCCGTGAGCCATTCATCGGAGGTTGGTCCGATGGGATGGAAATCGTGCTCGTATACCCACGCTTCCTTCGGGCCCTGCAGTGCGTCATATGTGGCGAAGGTCGCGTCGAGTGTTGTGAGCTCGTCAATTTCACCAGTGACGATCAGGTATGGAACCTTGACCTTCGGTGCGATGTGTTCCAGCGTCATCTGGCCAATGAAGGTCTCAAGCTTTTCCACGTCGTTGATGCCGGTCATGAACATCAAGTTCGTCATGTAGGACGGTTGCGCTACGCTGATGGCGCTCCACTTGTCTGAACCTAGGCTGGACATGTTGGCAGCGACCGCCTTTAGCCGGGGTTCCGCAGCTGCCGCACGTGTTGCCCACCATGATCCCATGCTCGATCCCATGATGACGATCTTGTTCGGATCCACCGCCTCTTGCTTGGACAGCCAGTCCACCACAGCGTTGATTGCGCGGTCGAAGTTTTCAATGGACAACTTGAGTCCGTGGGTCAGGCTTTCGCCTTGCCCGGGGCCATCGATGGCAAATGCGCACCAGCCACGGGGCAACACGCGTTGTTCCATGAATTTGTGCCAATCTTCCTTGAACATGTCCATGCCGGGCAGAAGGATGACGCAAGGCTGAGAGCGAGCGCCACGTTGCGTTTCAAATAGGCCGTGGACATGAAAATCTTCGAAGGGCAGGCGAACGCGTTCGATATGGTGGTTGGCGAGTTCAGCAACTTTGTCGAAGCACGCCACGTACTTCCGCCAATACCGTTTGCGCAGCTCGATGTCATGGATGGAGTAGTGCGTGCGCGCGTAGAGAAGGCCTGCCCGCTCGAACATCCGTTTTGCCGTGGCCTGGAAGCCGCGAGCCGCCCAGTGGTTCGCGCGGCCCTCAATGTCCCTGGCGACGCTACTCCAAGACGAGATCGCCATGGAACCGCTCTTCAGCGGTTCGAACACGCGCTTGAGGTCGGTGGCGTCGTAGCCGAGTTGCTCCATGACGCGGGCAGCCCCGGGGTGCAAGACGTCTAGGCCCGCAACTGCGATCAGCGCATCCAGAATCCACTTTTGTCCCTTTCGCGTCGTATCCATACAGCGTTCTCCAATGGCCACAGCGGGCCGAGGTTGAGGGTGCGGGCCTCGGCCCGCCTCTGCTTTGCGGTAATTTTTATGATATGAGATCACAAAATTGCATTCGCAACTGGAATATAGCAAAGAGAATATGGACATACCAAGCCATTTCTGAGATAAATGGCGCTACATGTGATCACAATAGTGCTTTTGAGCGGCGCCTCGTTGGCCCTGCGGGGCAGGCGCGACGTTCGGGGACGGAAAGGGAGGTCGGCTATGCCGACAAACGAATCGCTAGGCAACGTTCTTGCCTGTCTCAATCAGATGGCGGGGCAGGCCCGCTCAATCGCTCGTACGCATTTTCGGGCGCTCACTACAACACCGGACACCAAAGGCGATGGAAGTCCCGTGACCAATGCGGACCTCGCCATTGAAGGTGCGTTGCGGGCTCATCTGCAACGGGCATTTCCTGACCACGGCATCTTGGGAGAGGAATTTGGTGGCTCGCTCGACGAACGAGGATTCGTATGGGTGCTTGACCCGATTGATGGAACCAAGAGCTTCATGACCGGCAATCCGCTGTTTGGCACGCTGATCGCCGTGCTTCGCGATGGCCGGCCGTGGGTCAGTGCAATCGAGATGCCGATGTTAGGCGAGCTGTACATCGGGGCGACGGGCGGTGCCTGGTGTGATGGATATCGGCTTTCGGTGAGCGGGCGGGCCGCTTTAAGCGAGGCGCGCCTTTACACCACTAGCCCTGAGGCTTTCACTGTGGATGGGTACAAAGCCTTTCAGGATCTTGCCCGGTGGACGGCGGTACGCTGCTTTGGCGGCGATTGCTACGCTTAGGAAAGGCTGATTTAATCGACGAGAGTGTCGACGTTGAGCAGCTGTGAAGCGTTGATAGACTAAGGACGACCAGCGAGCTACGCCGATGCAACAAATCAGTTTTGCTAGTGCCGAGTATCTGGGAAAGAAGCGCGTTACGCGGCGCGAGAAATTTCTGGGTGAGATGGAGCAGGTGGTGCCCTGGGCTCGATTGCTGGAGGCACTGGAGCCGTACTACCCCAAGGGCAAACGAGGGCGCCCGCCCATTGGCCTGGAACGCATG
>NZ_KB903182.1:0-21622 GCF_000379565.1 Cupriavidus sp. UYPR2.512
CCCTTGTCTAATTGTTTTCGGGTCCATTTCAAACAGTTTCGCAATATATTCGAAACCGCCATGGCCCAGCTTGTCCGCCTCCACAGCCGCATACCGCCGTCGGTCCTTCTCCGACAAGCGCGCGTACAGCCGCTTCATCCGCGTTTCAACCTCAGCCCGGTAACCAGCCTGCATCGTTTGTCCTCCAGAGGCATCACATCTTACCCGCGTCGCTTTGCGCACGCCAGGTCCACTTCGGGAAGTTATTTCTCACTCGTTCCTAAGGGCGTGACGTTCGCTGGAACGGACAACGCACTGGTTGAACGGTGCCAATGGACGCAGGACAGCCTGGGCGGCAGTTGGATTGCCAACATCGACCGCACTGGACCTGCCGGAATCGGCTATCAAGTATCAGTTCTGGGTGGCAAATGGCTCTGGGACCAAGCCGACGGGACCCTGAACCGTGGCAGAGTGACCGGAGGCTGGGTATTATGGCCTAACAGCTTGGACCAAGACATTGGCTGTGGCCAAGGAGTCGCAAAGTTCAGCATCGCGCTATCGGTCATTGGGCGTTCTCGTGGCGGGGCCTTTGAGGGCTGTCTGGATGACACGCATCTGGACCCGACGAAGCAGCCGTTTGTCTTTCCGCCCCGGATTTGGGGCAAGCTGAACATCAGTTCCCCTTAGCGCCCTGGTACTTTCAGCCCCCCGCCAAGGGTTTCTTAATTCTCTCGGGGGCTTTCGTGCGGCTTTCTTCATCGAAGGTCAGCTTGCGGGCACGCGCTGGTCGGTGGATACTAAGGACGGGCGACTTGCGAGGGCTGCCTGTACTTTTCTTCATGGACGAGGCTCTCTCCTATCTGGGAGAGGGCCCTCTTTTTTGAGGCGTGGCCTACTGGCATAACGTGGCCCCCAGAGTCGCGCGAGCGTACGCGAAGGTAGCCATCGTGCCTGTTTCAGGCCTGAAACAGATTGACTCCATTCCGTCTCGCCTTGGCTACAAACTTATCATGAAATCTGATTCATCCGGATCGTGGCATGGATGAGGCTCCAAAGAAAAAGTTTCGGAGCACCAGCGAAAACGAGTGCGCTGTAGCAAGAATCGGCGGGTGCTCACGAGGATATTTGGAGGAGTCGCGGCCAACAGCCGGATGCATATTCGTTTCAGTTCTATAGCATTGCAATCGGGGATTGAATGAACTGGAGGAATCCATGAAATCGGTTTTCGCCCGAAGTACCTACCCAATTGCCATAGCAGTAGCTGGCTTGACTGCAATAGGAACTTCAGCCGGATGGGCACAGGCACCTTGGCAGCAACGGAGTATGGTTACTTATCAGGCGCCTGCTGAGAATTCCAAGTACACGCAGCAGCTTGCGATTGACGTGGGCGACGTCCCCGGGCACCAAATTCGCCTCTTCGAGATTCAAAGCACGTACCCAAAGGACCCACCGGTGTTTCTGGGAGTGCGGGTCAAGAATTCGATTACGCGCGGTCAGTCTGACTATGTAGGTTCCGATGGCCGCGTTTCTGCCTATGTCCTCCACTTCATGGAGAACGGGGACCGGATATATGGCAGGTATGAGGGCACCTCACAAGGGACGTCTGGTGAGGCTACCGGTCGGCGAACGGTATTGGGGAACACAACTCTTACTGGTGGTTCAGGAAAGTTTCGCGGGATTCGCGGCACACTCCACAGCTCTTCCATTGCGGACCCCTCGAAAGGTTTCGTTGAGACCAAAAATGAAGGCATTTATTGGCTGGAGAAGGAGTGACGGAAGGTGTTGGGGCCGTTGGTATTTCACAGGCGCGATGGCCACCTTCGCGTACGCTGAAAAGCTCCATGCAGGGCAATTCGCACTGAAGGACGCTTGTAAAGGCAGATTCATTGTCCTAGGGACATCTGAGATAGTCTCTCCGGGTTCCGGCTCTCGCCCAGGCACACTTGACTGAGTCGTGCCCAGAGATGAAGAAGGCAGAAGAAGGTAACAGCACAGCACCTTTTTCGGTTCCTATCACACTGGTGGCGAGAAAAAGCGACGAGCCTGCTCATGGGTGTGCGTCATTGGGTTTCATGTATGACCCGACAGTTAAAAGCCGTTGCATGGCAACTTCCCCACCAGAGACTATGCTGCACAGAACGTCACCGAACAGCGACCCAGGGGAGTGCAAGGTGTTGATTCGGTAAAAGAGGTTCTTCGCATTTCCAGCCGCACCATCCGTAGTAGCTCCGCTGTAACCTTCTATTGTGGGGGGCGCACCGTGCCTATATTGCACACGGCGCAGTATCCCATTGCGCAGGCGAATCCCCCGGTGCCAGCGTATTGCGCCTCGCCAGCTATCCTCTTCTCTGCTGGCGAGGTGCTCTCCTTTGCAGCAATGGCAATCGTCAGGCGCCGCTATGAGCACCGTGAACGCGGGCATTGAGGCGTTCGGTCGGGCAGCAGCACTCGAATTGCAAGGCAAGATTCGCGTGAATGTTGTCAGCCCAGGATGGGTGTCGGAGACGCTCGAGGACCCGAAGCACACTACTATCTGATGCCTACGATGATGCACGAGAAAGAGAGCGCAGAACAGTGCCTCAGGACGCCGTTGCAGGAAGCCTTACTGCACGAGCTAAGGGGAAATTGGGGGCGAAAGAAGCCGGTGAAGCGCGCAAAGAGTGGGTGCTGGCGGCTCTATTCACGGTGGCATGCTTCAGCGAAGCCTTCCTGGTGCTGCGGGGCCAGCTGGTCGGCCTGCCGTTCGTCGCGCCTCTGGTGGCCGCTCGAGAGCATATTCATGCCCGAGTCATCATGCTTTGAGTAGGTAGGTACAACTGGAAAGCACTTTAATGCGAGAGGTGTTGCGGCTCGAAGGCAGTTTAAGGTGCAACGCCAGCCGGATGGCTCGAAAAATCAAGGGGTTAAGGCATTGTTTAGAAGCACTTTAATGTCCTACCTCACCTGCTGTTCGGTTTTTCCTTCTTAGAGAGTTCCTCAATCAGTAGGTCAGGGAACTGGCCGCCGGCGCCGAACACCATCCAGAGTGGGACGCCAAATAACGCCCCCACCGCCGCAATTCCTAAGCCTCGACGGGCGAACGCGGCCGCGACGATGGCGAGACCTGAAAGCCCAAGCCGAGTGGACGTGCTACGGCTGTCCCAGGCGTATTCCTTGAGAGCCCCAGCCGCCATCTTCGCGAGGGCCCAGGCTCCGCCACTTTGCGCAGTCGCTCGGTAAGCCGCGCGCGCCTGTTCATACCGGGGCAGTTCGCTGTCGCGGATCACTAAGAGCTGACGCATTAATGCGAGGACAGTGTACCGGTCCTCTTCGGCGATCTGGGTGGCTACGGTGGCAGCGAGCTGGCGCAGCTTCTCCTGATTGAGATCTTCTGACACGTTGCCCCCTTTGCTGCTAGATCCAGACCTGTGGACACCCATCGCTTAGGATAATCGCCCAGTGTCAGTCCTTCATACGCCTCGGCGCGCCCGTGCGGCCTGATTTGCCGTCGCGACCTGGTCAGCTCGGGCGAGTCGCGGGCTTGTCGAGAGAGCTCACGATCCAGTCCCGCGCCTCGGCCGCCTGGTCGTCCGGGAAAGTTCTGATGTGGGCCGGCACCACG
This sequence comes from Cupriavidus sp. UYPR2.512, assembly GCF_000379565.1. Lineage (NCBI taxonomy): Bacteria > Pseudomonadati > Pseudomonadota > Betaproteobacteria > Burkholderiales > Burkholderiaceae > Cupriavidus > Cupriavidus sp. UYPR2.512. The sequence goes on from NZ_KB903182.1 coordinate 3,581, forward strand.
AAGCGGAAGACATCGATAGCGCGGCGGATCCAGTCATGATCCGTCACCACAGCTACGGCTTCCCAATGCCAGTAATGGGCAACCCCAAGTTTCAGGTCATCCCATGCCGCACCCGCGGACATCCGCGTGAAACCGGGACCGAGCTCATAGTAGACGCGAATCTTGTCGTGCCCCTTCATCGCGGCGTTCACGGCAGGAATCAGAATCCGCTCGTAATCATCTCGTGTGACTTCGCCGGACGCACGCACCGCGACGACGTTGCCGGGGAAGCCTTCCAGGATTTCGATCATGGCAGCTCCTGTTTGCGGGCCTTCGCGGGCGCGCGGCCGCCTGCACGGATACCGGATGCGGATGCGCCTTGTGGTACCTGCTAAAAAGCTCGCTTCCACGGTACATGGGACGTGCAGGCGGGACAAGGAAGATTCTCGTCTCTGACCTCCATTTCTCTTGTCGCGGGCGATGGCGTTGGCGCCATCGCTAAGACACACCTTTAGTTGAATCACCGGCACATATGCCGCATAAGGTATATTTCGACCGAAGGCCGCGTTTGAGGCTCGGCCGGAATTCGTGAAATTTTCGCCAAATATAGAACTAAGACATTGATCCGTAAGGAAAATGTAGTATCTGTGTCAGCTCATCCTCAAGCGCCACAGGCACTGGATGACTGATCGTCTCTCATCGACCCTTCTCGGCCACTCGCGCTTCGTATTGCCATTAACCGGTATCGTGGGAGAAGGTGTCATTCGAATGACGGCGTAAGTCCGTGAACGTCGCCGCGGTCGATCTCGGGTCAAGGCCCCGAGCCTCGAGCTCGAGGAAGACTTGGGCCCAGCGTGCGCCTTCCAATGTACTTGCCTTTCTTCTCGTCAGTTCACCGCAATAAGTGCTTAAAATGCCACGCCAGAGGCCGGTGAAAGCGTACCGGCTGACATCGCCGAGGGACGGGCCATATGAATATCACGCTGCGCCAACTCAGGTATTTCGTCGAGATCGCGCAGAGCCGTAGCTTCTCGCGCGCCGCGGAACGGTTGCGGATAGCCCAGCCCGCTCTCAGCCAGAATATTTCCTCACTGGAAGACACCCTGGGCGCAAAGCTGTTCGAGCGCCATGCTCGTGGCGTCGAAATCTCGCCGGCCGGCGAGCGGCTGCTGACGAGCGCCATCGACATTCTCGCTCGTACCGACGCCTTGAAAGACGACATCGACGGACGCGCAAGCCTTCCGACCGGGAGTGTGCGTCTGTCGATTGCCGGATCCATTGCCAGCGCCGTCATCGCGCCGCTGCTTGGCGCCGTGGCACGCGAGTATCCCGGCATCGAAGTGACCGTGCACGAAAGCATGTCCTTCGAATCTCGTGCGCTCGTCGAGTCGGGGCAGGCGCATCTGGCCCTGATGCCGAGCCCCTCGGAAATCCAGGGAATGGCCTCCATGCCGCTCTACGAAGAGCGCTTCTTGTTGTACGGTACGCGCGCGGCCATGCGCCGCAAGCCAGAGACAATGACATTCGCGGAGGTGGCAGAACTGCCACTGGCCGCGCCGGACGGCGCGCATGATCTGCGCAAGATCATCGAGCGTGCGGCCAATGCCATTGGCCGCACGCTCGATGTCCGGTACGAGCTCAACAGCCCGCAGATGCTGATCGCGCTGGCACGCGATGGACTCGCCTATGTCGTGATGCCGCCGAGTGCCTGCCTTGAGGCTGTCGCGGCCAAATCCATTGTCGGACGCCCGGTGATGGAGCCCGAACTGACCCGTATCCAGGCGCTGGTCTGGCCCGAGGACCGCCCCCTGTCTCCTGCTGCAGCGGCAATCCGTGACCTCATCGCCCGCCTTGTCGGTGACCTCGTGGAGAGCGGCGCGCTGCCCGGCCGGACGGTCGGGGCGACCTATAAGAAAAAATGAAACCTCCCTAGTCCGAGACAGTATTGGTTTCGGCGCAACGGCTTGATTAGAGTTGTCTCCATAGCGCGCTGAGACGCCTTCGATGGAGACAAGCATGGCAAGCAAGAATGTTGTGGTCATCATGTCCGATGAGCACGACCCGAGGATGATGGGCTGCTCCGGGCATCCCTTCGTGAAAACCCCCAACCTGGATGCACTGGCCGCCCGCGGCGTGCGCTTCTCCAACGCCTACACACCCAGCCCGATCTGCGTCCCGGCCCGTGCAGCCTTTGCCACGGGCCGGCGGGTGCATCAAGTCCGGCTCTGGGACAACGCTATGCCCTATACCGGCGAGCAGCGCGGCTGGGGCCATGTGCTGCAGGACCGGGGCATCCGCGTCGAGAGCATTGGCAAGCTGCATTACCGCAACGAGGAAGATCCGGCGGGCTTCGATGCGGAGCACCTGCCGATGCACGTGGTCGGTGGCCACGGCATGGTCTGGGCGTCGATCCGCAATCCGTTTCGTCCGCGCGAGAACGGCCCGCGCATGCTGGGCGAGCATATCGGCCCCGGCGAGTCGTCGTACACGCAATACGACCGGGCGGTGACACAGCGGGCGGTGCAATGGCTGCAGGAGGCGGCACAGCGCCAGGAAGACGGCGTCGTCCTGTACGTCGGCTTGGTCGCGCCGCATTTCCCCTTCGTCGTGCCTGAAGCGTTTTACAACCTCTACCCGACCGACTGCCTGCCGGAGCCGAAGCTGCACCCGCGTACCGGCTACGAACAGCATCCCTGGGTCAAGGAGTATTGCGACTTCATGGCGTCGGAAAGGCAGTTCGCCAATGCCGACGAACGCCTGCGCGCCTTCGCCGCGTACTACGGGCTCTGCACCTGGCTCGACCACAACGTCGGCCAGATCCTCGGGGCGCTGCGCGACAACGGATTGGAAGACACCACGCACATCGTCTATACCTCCGACCACGGGGACAACCTCGGTGCGCGTGGTGTTTGGGGCAAGTCGACCCTCTATGAAGAGAGCGTCAAGGTACCGATGCTGCTGGCCGGCCCGAATGTCACGCCCGGTGTGTGCGACACCCCGGTCGACCTCCTGGACTTGTTCCCGACGATCCTGCAAGGCGCCGGCATCGATCCGGCGACGGAGATCGATGACCGGCCCGGCCGCTCCCTGTTCGAGCTTGCGCGTTCCGCGCCGGAACCGGATCGGGTCATCCTCAGCGAGTACCACGCGGCAGGCAGCAATGCGGGTGGCTTCATGCTACGCAAGGGATGCTGGAAGTACCACTATTACGTTGGCTTCCGCCCGGAGTTGTTCGACCTGCGGTCGGACCCCGAGGAACTGACCGATCTGGCTGGCGATCCAGCCTACTCCCCGGTACTGGCCAGCATGCATGAGGCCCTGCTGGCGATCTGTGACCCCGATGCCGTTGATCGGCAGGCCAAGTGCGATCAAGCCGCCCTGATCGAGCACTACGGCGGCCCCGATGTGGCCCATACGCTCGGCTCGTCCACATCCACCCCCGTGACGGCGAAGACCGTCGCATAAGACAGGAGGTGACATCATGGACGATCAGCTTCAACTGACACCGTCGACCGAGATCGACGAGCGCTTTCTCACGGACTGGAGCGGACTCGCCGTTGGACGGCCCGCCCAGGTATATCGCCCTGCCACGACCGGGGAAGTCGCGGCCATCGTACGCCGCTGCCACGAGCAAGGGCGCCGGATCACGGTGCAGGGCGGGCTGACCGGCGTGGCCGGCGGTGCGGTGCCCGGCGAGGGGGACGTGGTGATCAACCTCGAACGCATGAACCGGATCGAAGAGATCGACGCCCTCGAAGGCGTGATGCAGGTCCAGGCCGGCGCGACGCTCCAGCAGGTCCAGGAGGCGGCGGCAGACCAGGGCTGGATGTTCGCGGTCGACCTCGGCGCACGCGGCAGTTGCCAGATCGGTGGAAATGCCTCGACCAATGCCGGCGGCATCCGCGTGATGCGCTACGGAACAATGCGCGACTCCGTGCTCGGCATCGAGGCCGTGCTGCCCGACGGCACTGTTGTCTCGTCGCTATCCCGCCTGGTCAAGAACAGCACGGGACTGGATCCACGGTTCCTGTTCATCGGAACCGAAGGCACGCTGGGCATCATCACACGGCTGACCCTGCGGCTGCATCCGCCGATGGGCGATCTGGCGGCGGCGTGGGTGTCGGCCGCCCGCTTCGAGGCGCTGCCGCAACTGCTGCGTGCGCTCAAGCGCCGCCTGGGTTCGGCGATGTGCGCGTTCGAATTCATGTCCGATCGTTTCGTCAGCCTTGCGTCGCGCCTGACTGGGCAGCCGGCGCCAGTCGCCGCAGCGCCGTGGCATGTCCTGATCGAGGCGGCCGGCAATGTCGGGCAATCGATGGATGACGCGCTGCAAACAGCGTTGTCCGATGCGCTGGAAGCTGGCGAGATCACCGACTGCGCCCTTGCCGCATCGCTGTCGCATCGGGAAGCGTTCTGGCGTCTGCGCGAGTCAATCCCGGAAGTCCTTACGCATCTCAAGCCGGCTGCGACGCTCGACCTCGGCCTGCCGTGGAGCGAGACTGCCAGCTACATCGGGCAACTGGAAGCCGCGCTGCGGGAACGCCTGCCGGATGCGGAACACCTGTTCCTCGGGCATCTGGGCGACAACAACATCCACCTGATCAGCGGCCCCGTCGACGACGCCGGCGTGCATCTCGTCGACCAACTGGCCTACGCTGCACTGAAGGGCCGCGGGGGCACCGTCAGTGCCGAACATGGCATTGGCCGGCTGAAGAAGGAATACCTCCTGGTATCGCGCAAGCCTGAGGAGATCGCGCTGATGCGTCGCCTCAAGCAGGCGATGGATCCGGCCGGCATACTGAATCCCGGCCGGATATTCGACTAGCGCGGGAGATCCACATGCATCGCAGAACCTTCATGGGTGCGCTGGGCGCGTCGCTGCTCGCCACGCTCGACCCGGCGTGGGCGCAGGGCTATCCCAACGCGCCGGTCAGGATGATCGTGCCCTACGCGGCCGGGGGCGGGGCGGACGCCATCGCCCGCCTGCTCGGGCAGGGAATGGGCAACGAACTCAGGCAGAGCTTCGTGGTTGACAACCGTCCCGGGGCTGGCGGAATGATGGGCGCCGAGGCGGCCGCTAAGTCCTCCCCGGACGGGTATACGGTGCTCGTTGCCGGCAATCCGGAACTGACCATTACGCCGTGGCTGCAGGCAAAGACGTCGTATGCGCCGATCACCGACTTCACGCCGGTCGTGCTGATCTCGCAGTCGCCAAACGTGTTCGTCGCCAAAGCAACGCTCGGCGCGAACACCTTGCGCGCGGCGTTCGACGCGGCAAAACGCAGCCCCGGCGGGATCACGGTCGGCACGCCCGGCAACGGTTCACCGCAGCACATTGCACTGGAGTTGCTGCGGGCGCAAACCGGGCTCGACATCGTCCACGTTCCTTACAAGGGGGCCGGCCCTGCAACCGTGGCCGCGCTGGGCGGCGAGGTGACCTTCGCGCTCGTCGGCGCGCCCCCGCTGTTACCGCATATCGCGTCCGGCAAGCTGGTGCCGCTGGCGATCACCCAGCCCCGCCGCTCGCCGCTGCTGCCGAACGTGCCGACGCTTGGCGAGGCGATGGGCGTCATGCGGGAGGACGACTTCGTGACGTGGTATGGACTGCTCGTGCCGTCGCGCGCGCCCGCGGACGTCGTCGCCCAGCTTGAAAAGGCAGCGTTCACTGTGCTCAAGCGCCCGGACACGAGGGCGAGGTTCTTGGCCCTCGGGACGGATCTGGTCAGCATGCCGGGCGCGCAATTCGCAGAACGGATGCGCAGCGAATCGACGCGTTACAGAGACATCATCAGGCGCTTCGGCATCAAAGGGACGTAGCTCCCGCCAGCCCGTCTGGCGTTGTGATTGGCCCTTCTTCAAATCCATTGCCTGCTCGTTCTCGAAGCGGACGCTCGCCTATCGGATCCGCCTGCCCCGGGGCACGCTCGTCTGATCGATCCGCTGGCGACGACCTTCGCCAGCAGCCTGTCGCAGGATGACAGCCGCATGCTGGGAACGGCCGGACCTCGATGCCGGGCGTGCGCAACAAACTCTGAGCGACGCGACGCAGAGCGCGACACAATACCGATTGGAGACAAGTCATGACGTCGATCGACCTCGCGCTGCAAGCGCGCCACCCCATGCTCAGGCAGAAGTGGAAGACCGTTATCCTGGCCAGCCTTGGTGGCTCGCTGGAACTGTACGACTTCATCATCTACGGCGTCTTCGCGCGGGAGATCGCCACGCAGTTCTTTCCAGCGTCAGATCCCGTCGCTTCGCTGATTGGCGCCTTCGGCGTCTTCGCGCTCGGGTACGTATCCCGGCCGCTGGGCGGCGTCATCCTGAGCAGCCTGGGCGACCGCTTTGGCCGGCGCGTGGTCTTCCTGGTCTCAGTGCTGGCGATGTCGGCCACGACCATCGGCATCGGGCTGGTCCCCGGTTATGCCGCCATCGGCATGGCCGCACCGGTGTTGCTCGTGCTGCTCCGACTCTTGCAAGGCTTCTTTCTGGCAGGGGAATTGCCCTGCTCGATCACCTATGTGGTGGAGGAAGTGCCCGGCCGGGCCAGCACGGTCAGTGGGCTTGTCATTTTCTGCGCCGCTGCGGGCATCCTGATCGCCACGCTAGTCAGCCTGGTCATTCATTCGACGCTGTCGGCAGACGATGTGCTGGCATACGGATGGCGCGTCGCCTTCCTTTTTGGCGGCGTCATCGGCCTGCTGTCTTACTGGCTGCGGACTTCGCTCGAAGAATCCAGCGAGTTCCAGCAACTCAGGAGCCTCAAGGTCAAGCACCCGTTCCGCCGCGTGCTCGCTGAATATCCGAAGCAGATCGTTGTCGGCGTGGGAGTGGCAGGGATCGTCAACGCGTCGAACAGCCTGCTGTTCGTGGTGCTGCCGTCGTACATGGCGCTTGTACTGCATGAAGATCTGCGTCTGGTCAGCGAGGGGCAGAACATCGGGATTGCCACGATGTGCGTGTCGCTCCTTCTCTTTGCCTGCCTGGGTGACCGTATCGCGTCCCGGCACTGGCATCGGCTCGGGACCATCCTGATGCTGGCAGTGAGCTACCCGTTCTATGCACTGCTCACTGCCCAGAGGCTCGACGTGATCGCAGCCTTCACGATCATCGGGGCCGTGGGCGGACTGGTGAATGGGTCCTACGCATTCCTGTTGGCCGATCTTTTCCCCACTGAAGTCCGCTTCAGCGGCATTGCACTTTCGCTTAACCTTGCCACTGTCGTTTTCACCGGCGCCACCCCCTTCCTGGTGACGCAATTGCTGCACGCGACAGGATCCCTGGCTGCACCAGGCCTCTATCTGACGGGTGTCGCCGTGATCGCACTGGCTGCTGGCATCGGGCTGAAGGCGATGGGAGGCAGGATCGATCGCACCGGCAGGGACGCGGGGGCTTCTTGATTCGCCATTAACTTCGGCCAGGCAGCGAGCGAACCGTCCGTCAAGGGCCATAGGGCTGGCCATGCGTTGCCGTCGGGCTCCCGAGGACCCATACTGGAACGACTGCAATTGAGCCAAGCCCGGCCCTCGAGATTCTGAGTCCGATTGACTCAGACTGGCCGAAGGCGGGCGATCGTCGGTCGCCAGGCCGGCACCGACTACGGATTTCCGCTTCCGACCCTTTCCAGTCGGCCGTCCATCCGACTATGGCCGTCTGTCCTAGGTTGTAAAGCAGCCGGCTGGCGTTGTCTGCCCACGCTATCGCAGGTCATCATTTCTCTTGTCGGACAAATGTGCGACAAGAAGGCGCGCTGCTGGCGACAAAGCATCGAAATTCCGGAAGCAAATCGAAAAGCCTCGGCGAGCCCACTCATCCCGTAGCGGTACCACTTTTGCTCCAAAAGCCTCAGCTATCGGCTGCACCGTTTCTGCCGGAATGATGCAGATTCCAAGGTTTGCCTCGACGCATCGAAGAGCACCGTCAAACGTAGAGACCACCGCCCGGTAGAGCATCCGTTTGCCAAGAATGGCCGCCTGCCGACCGAGCAACGCATGAATGGCGGATTGCGCGGGCATGCCTACATGGTCGAACGGTAGTGTTTGTTCAAAAGTGCATTGATCCGCGTCCGCGAGAGGGTGGTCGGCAGGGACGACTGCCGCCAAATGATCGCTGCGATAAGGCCGTGTCTGAAAGCCCTCTAGGCCGGCCGCGTTCCAGCATATGCCGAGGGGAACGGTGCCATCGCGCAGGGCCTCGACAATGTCATTGCTCAATCCCTCATCGATCGTGACTGCAATGTCGCGATGCTCTGGGATCCGAAGGAATGATGCAATGTCCTGCGGCAGCAACTCCGCCATTGATGAAACCGTGGCGATCAACCGTACGTGCCCTCGTATGCCGCTTCCGAAGTCGGCCAGGTCCCGAGCGGCACGGTCGGCAGCCGCAATCATGGCACGCGCATGGGATAACAGCACTTCACCCGCAGCTGTCGGAATGACGCCACGTCGGCCCCTTTCAAACAGCTTCGCTCCAACCGAGTCCTCTAGCTGCCCGAGGCGCTTACTGACACCAGACGCAACCAAGTGCGACTGTTCCGCAGCACGAGCGATGTTCTGGTTCTCGCACGCGGCAACAAAAAGGCGCAGTGATGTTAAGTCGAAGTCTCTCATCAGCCATACCGAAAAAATTGACTTGGAAGTAACTTAGGTATTCCCATGGGTGGTGGCTGGCGGTTTCCTTTGGCACCAGTCATTCCATTTCGTCACGATAGCCTACACGAAAGATCGCTGTTCCTCCTGTTGTTAACGCCATAAATTTCAGGCCATGATGCAACTTCATGGAAATTACACATGGCAACCACGATCCCACAGCGCGCAGTGATCCGCGAAGTCGGCTTGCGCGATGGCCTTCAAAGCATTCGGACAATCCTGCCCACCGAACGGAAGAAGGAATGGATCCGCGCGGCCTATGACGCAGGGCTCAGGGAGTTGGAAGTTGGATCATTTGTGCCGGCCCGCCTTCTGCCGCAACTCGCCGACACCGCCGAGATCGTAGATTTCGCACGCACTTTGCCGGGCCTTTTTGTTTCGGTTCTCGTACCAAACCTGCGAGGCGCAGAGGACGCCATCGCCAGTGGCGCCGACTTGATGATTGTGCCTTTGTCTGCAAGCCACGCTCACAGTCTTGCGAACCTGAGAAAGACACCCGACGAGGTAGTAACAGAAGTCGGACGCATTCGCGCCGCACGGGATGCCTCTAGTTCGAAGACCGTTATCGAAGGCGGGGTAGGGACCGCCTTCGGCTGCACCATCCAGGGCGAAGTAAATCCCGCAGAAGTGCTTCGGCTGATGGAGGCGTTGCTAGATGTCGGGGCTGATCGTGTCTGCCTCGCCGACACGGTCGGTTATGCCGATCCTTTGATGGTCATGGACCTGTTCGAGCGGGCCCGCGCAATAGCCGGGGACAAGCTCTGGTGCGGCCACTTTCACGATACCCGTGGCTTGGGTCTTGCCAATGTGTTCGCCGCGCTTCAGACCGGCATCACGCGTTTTGATGCCTGCTTGACCGGTATTGGCGGCTGCCCTCATGCACCTGGTGCCAGCGGCAATGTGGCCGGCGAAGACCTGGCCTATATGTTGGAAAGCATGGGCATTGAGACCGGAGTCGACATCTCTGCACTGCTGGTCCTGCGGGAAAAAATCTCCGCATGGCTGGCAGGCGAAATCATGCATGGAACTCTGTGGAAAGCGGGGCTACCAAAAACCTTTGGGACTACCCAAGTCACCGCAGCAGCTTGAGAGGCAACATGGATTATCACTTAACCCAGTCGGACGAACAGGGTCTCCCGTTGGCCGGCATCCGGGTCCTAGAGTTTTCGCACATGGTCATGGGCCCGACATGCGGGATGATCCTTGCCGACCTCGGTGCCGAAGTCATCAAGATCGAGCCTCCAGGCGGTGACAAGACTCGAAACCTGCTTGGCGTCGGCATCGGCTTCTTCCGCACATTCAATCGCAACAAGAAGAGCGTCGTGCTGGACATCCAGACCGAAGAGGGTCGCGCTGCTGCTGCTGAGCTTGCGGAGCAGAGTGACGTGCTGATAGAGAACTTCCGTCCCGGTCTGATGCAGCAATTTGGCCTCGACTACAAGACGCTTGCTGAGAAGAATCCGCGTCTGATCTATGTGACCCACAAGGGGTTCTTGCCCGGCCCATATGAGCATCGGCTGGCGCTCGATGAAGTCGTACAGATGATGGCCGGCTTATCCTACATGACGGGGCCGGTAGGCCAGCCGCTGCGCGCGGGAACATCTGTGAACGACATCATGGGGGGAATGTTCGGTGCGATTGGCGTGCTCGCGGCGTTGCGCGAGCGGGACCATACGGGGCGCGGACAAGAACTCCAGAGTGCCCTGTTTGAGAACTGCGTGTTCCTGTCGGCACAGCACATGCAGCAGTATGCGATGACAGGCGAGGCGCCACCCCCGATGCCGGCCAGGGCGCAGGCTTGGAGCATCTACGACATCTTCACGCTTGCCGAAGGAGAGCAGCTCTTTATTGGCGCGGTGAGCGATAAGCAGTTCGTCGCACTGTGCAACGTGCTGGGTCATCCGGAACTGATCGGTCGGCCGGAATACGCCGACAACTCGCTACGCGTGGCAGCGCGCCCGATGATGCTTCAGGAACTCGGCCAGATTCTGAGCAGGATGTCCGTCGCAGAGTTGTCGCCGAAACTGGAAGCCGCGGGTGTCCCATACGCGCCCATTGTCCGCCCTGATCAACTGATCGAGGATCCGCACCTGAAGGCGAGCGGCGGCCTTGTCCCGATGCAAGTGGAAGACGGGTCTACGGCGCCGGTCGTCTTACTGCCCTTTACCATGAATGGTCGACGCCCCGGGGTGCTCAGGCCGCTCCCGAGTGCCGGTGAGCACAACGCCGAGATCCTGTCGCGACTACGTTCGACAGTCTAGGCAGGGTAGAGAACCCCTACATAAATAAACAGGAGACAACCGATGCTTTCTCGTTCGACGCGGTGGCTGTCGCTCGGCCGCCGCAGATTGCTCTCAGTCATTACCGCGTCATCCCTTACGGCCGTGTTGGCAGGCATTACCAGCTTTCCTGCCATTGCGCAGAACGGCAAGCCAGTGCGGCTCATCTTGCCCTTGAGCGCTGGATCCGGAGCCGACACCATTGCAAGAGCTGCAGGCCCCGCGCTTACCAAAGCCATGGGTCAGCCAGTCGTGATTGAGAACTTGCCAGGGGCCGGCGGCGTAACAGGAACAGCGCAGGTTACCAAGGCTTCTCCGGATGGCAGCACGCTGGGTCTGGTGTCGAACAATCACGTCATTAACCCAAGCGTCTACAAATCGATGCCCTTTGACGCATTGAAGGACATCACCCCGATCAGCATCATTGGTGCCGTCCCGTTTGTCCTGGTTGTGAATCCGAAGGTGCCTGCGAAGAACATGAAAGAGCTCGTAGCTCTCATGAAGGCCAAGTCCGACGGATTCAACATGGGTTCGTCTGGAAACGGAACGATTCTCCACCTCGCTGGTGAAATGTTCCTGGTCGAGGCCGGTGTCAAGGCTCGTCACATTCCTTACAAGGGCACCGGCCCAATGGTTACCGACGTCCTGGGTGGCCAGGTCGAGATGGCCGTTGTCGCACTTAACGCGGTGCAGCCGTTCCTCAAGGCAGGCAGTCTTCGCGCGATTGGGCTGCTGAGCGATAAGAGATCTGCCGCCGCGCCGGACATTCCCACTCTCGCGGAACAAGGCCTTCGCAACTTCAACGTTGAGGGCTGGATTGCTGTAATCGGGCCTGCCGGAATGAAGCCGGTCGAGGTGAAGCGTGTCCATGACGCCTTCGCATCAGCATTCAGGAGCCCCGAAGTCATGGAAGCTATGGAGAAGCAGGCAACCAGCGTCAATCCAAGCACTCCGGAAGCTGCGGCCAAGTACTTCAAGTCCGAAGCCGAACGCTATGCCGCGCTCGTCAAGAAAGCCAACGTGACCATCGAGTAGCGCTGTTGTCGTCTCATTACTAGAACCAGGAAAATAGCATGTCCCTATATCAGCTCGGCGATCACTCGCCTTCCGTCTCCGACTCGGCGTTCGTCGCTACCGAGGCCACGGTCATCGGTCGCGCACACCTCGCGGAACACGTCACCGTTTGGCCCGGTGCCGTCATTCGAGCTGACAACGAGCCCATCAAGGTCGGGCAGGGGAGCAACATCCAGGAAGGCGCCGTCTTGCACACCGATCTCGGCATTCCTCTCACGATTGGCGCTGACGTAAGTGTTGGTCATCAGGCCATGCTGCATGGATGTACCGTGGGAAGCGGGTCTTTGATCGGCATTCAGGCGGTGATTCTCAACAAGGCGGTGATTGGCGAAGACTCGCTGGTCGCAGCGGGAGCGCTCGTGACGGAAGGCAAGAGCTTCCCGCCGCGGTCTCTCATTCTGGGCTCACCCGCAAAAGCAGTGCGGGAGCTTTCCGACGATGAGGTCGCAAACCTGCGCGCCAATGCAGCCGACTATGTCAAGCGCGGTGGTACCTACAAGGCTTCGCTGAAGAAGATCGCATAGCTCGGCCGGTCCCTCCGGCGCTTTTACATCGCTCCGGTTTGGATTCTCCCGAACCGGAGTGCCCGCGCCCTTGGACCTGATCCTCGCTTGAACGGCGGGAGTCGGCCCGGTTCCGGCCATCAAAAATCAGGAGCTAACTGACTCAAACTGGCGTGCGCCGTGCAAAGGCGGCGCTTTTCCAGCGGGTGCAAGTCCCGCCCGGCAACCGCTCCAGCCGGAAGCAACCGGAGCAGCTATGGAGGTAACGAAATGGCTGAAGCCTTCGGTGTAGCGTGTCACAAATTTCGGTGACCGCGCGAGTGTGCAGGCCGTAACGCGAGTGAACGCCGAGCAAACCTCGAAAAAGTCGATGCGCAGGCCGACCCGACCGCCAGTGCGGGGAAGGCTGATACGGCTGGGTGGATGAGCAGGCAGGACGCCCAGCCGCTGCGCCGGGGTAGTGGCGACAGCATGTGCACAAGGAAAGCGCAGCAACACGGGAAGCCCCTTGACGTGGTCAGGGATGGCCAACCGGACTCCCGCGAGGGACAGGCCGGGCTCCTTGGGGCGACGGAGAGGCCCGTAGTACCGATGAAGCCGGGTAATGCCGGTGGAGGGAAGGGGCCTCAGTTCAAGACAAACGCAATAAGTAGTGAGGGACCTGGAGATTGAGCAACCTATCAACTCCGTTTGGTGTTCAGAAGCTGCAGATGGCGTTACACGCGAAAGCGAAGGCAGAAGCTGGGTACCGCTTTTATGCGCCAGGCGCGGGGACGGCACGATCATGAATTCAGCCATGCCGCCGTCCAGGCCAAGGCCGCCACCCACTGCCGGACTCCTTGCATGGCCTTCGCAATAGTTCTCGGCGGAGGTCTGGCAAGTGCGGCAAATGCCGCAGCCCCATGGAACATAGACAGCGACCGGATCACCTTCCTTCCATCCTGTTACGCCATCGCCGACGGCTCCCACCCATCCCGCGTTCTCGTGGCCCAGTGTGAATGGACCCGTCTTGCCGATGCCGTGGTCCAGGACGTGAAGATCGGAATGACAGACGCCTGCGCCCCCGATCTTCACCAGCACCTGCCCGGGGCCGGCAACCGGCTTGGGCAAGTCAACGATCTCCGGGGGACGTCCCGCCTCGATATATCTGACTGCTTTCATGGAAAATGCGAAGATGTCATATGGCGCCGAAGCGCAGGGCGAGCCGATACGGCGTATGCATATCAGTCCGCCTTGATATCGAGCGATTTGACGATCCTTGCGTTGCGTTCGAACTCGACGCGCACGTCGTTCGCCAGTTGGGCTGCGGGCTGGTCCGGCATGGGTTCGAAGCCAACGGAAACCAACCGGTCGTGGACTTTCGGTGTTGCCGCGGCCTTGCTCACCGCCACGTGGATCTTCTCTGTCAGTTCGGGAGAAACCTTGGCAGGGACCACGACCCCGGTCCAGTTCTTGAAGTCGATATCCGGATAGCCCTGCTCCGCGAGTGTCGGCACATTCGGCAATTGCGGCCACCGTGTCTTCGACGCCACGCCGAACACCTTGATCTTGCCCGCGGCAATTAGCGGCTTGGATGTCACGACGCCATCGAACATGAGCGGAACCTGACCTCCCATGACCTGCGTCAGCGCCGGAACCGACCCAGGGAACGGCACATGGGTCAGATCCAGCCCTGCCTGCTTGTTGAACATGGCGCCGGCGTAGTGCGAAGCCGTTCCGGAGCTATACGAGGCATAGCCCAGTTTCCCGGGATTCGCTTTTGCCCAGGCGACAACGCCCTTCACGTCCCTGGCGGGTACGCCGGGCGAACCCACGAACACCATGACGCCGCGCGCCAGTGCAACAACCGGCTTCACGTCCTTCAGCGGATCGAAGCCGACGTTAAGCACGTGTGGCACTTCCGTCAATACGTTGCTGGCTGTCAGAAGGATTGTCCGCCCGTCCGGCGGGGACGACAGCATCGACCTGACGGCGATGGAGCCGCTCGCGCCCGGCTTGTTGTCCACCACCACGGGCTGGCCGATCTGGGCGGACAGTTCATCCGCCACGATTCTGGCAACGGTGTCCATGGTGCCACCAGGCGGGGCGGGAACGATCATGCGCACCGGCTTGTCGGTCCAGGCGAATGCGCCCTTTGCACAGAGCGCCATGAAGAGGGCGCAAGTCAGATACTTGCAGGATCTGGTGATGGCTGTGTGATTCATATGTAGGTTTCCGCCGTAAACCATTAACACGTACGTCGCCGAGGCTACTCAAGGCTGAGCATGGGCAACGGCATCTCGAATGCCTGGAACTCCCGACGTGGCCGATAGGCTCGAAGGCTCAATTGGAAAGGACCGGCCGGTGCCGGCAGCCAGTTGGCCCTGCGGGTCGGTTCGTGCGGGCTCTGGTGCTGGATGTAGATGCGGAGCGAGTGGTCTGGCTCATAGTGAAGCTGCGCAGTTCGATCTCCGATCGAGTAACGGTCGATTGGGTTCTCCACGAAGAACCGTCGACCATCCTCGGTGGGCTCATACAGGGATAGCGACCAGAATGCATCCACCGGAATGCCCTCGCGGGAAATGGTGAGGCAGTAGTTGCGCGAGCCATGCAGCAATTGTCCGTCGTCGTCGGTCGTCCGGCCGATGTAGGTAGCCTCGCTGGCGGGCAGGGCCCCGAGGCCTGCAAGTGCGAGCGCGGCCCGCCACTCGTATCGTGCGTCGGGATCCTCGAGTTCATCGAGGACCCACCAGCCATCGACCTTGCGCCGCAGGCCGATGAACGCGTTTCTGATCCGGCTGTGAGCCGGCGCCATGCCCGATTGCCACGCATGCCGGGCCACGATCGGCAAACTGGCCCATGGATCGCGGGCACCCGGTATCAATCCCGCCACTGCGATCCTCGATAACATGGACGCATCTTCGTGAGGGGGTGGATTGCGTTCAAGCTGCTCGGCAACGACAGCCAGGAAGTTGGCCGGGTCCATCGAATCCGTGGGTTCAACCACCGGGCATTTGACAGGGGAGCACGGGGTCACCGACAGGCATTCCTGCATCGCATGGGCTGCCGGAAGGTCGTCTTCACCATTGACGATCCATCTCGCAAGCAGCCAGACATCATTGCCAGGTGCACGGATGACGCGCCCGGCAATAGGCCTCACATGATCGGCGGGACCCGCCAGCGTGATCACGACGGGTCCCGGTGCGTCCAGGTGCTGGCCGAGCACCGCGAAGTTGTTGGTGAACGCATCCATGAAGGCGATCGACCAATATTGATCAGGTGGCAGTGCAGTCACGGCGACCGTGACCGGCCCGCCTGACAAGTCGAGCCAGGCCCGGGAGTACAACGTGTCGTTGCTCGGCGTCGTGATCCAGCGGCACGCATTGTCGGCCAGCCTGCGGTCATGGCAAATGGTGTTTGGTGCGAGCGCGGGCTGCCCCATCCAGCCGGTCATGTCCCTATGGCGTGTTTTTGCCACCTCGTAAAGGGGAAAACCGTAGACGAGAGCGTCGGAAATCGCGGCGTCGAGATCGTGCTTCACGACATCTCCTTGGCGGACGCGGCGTTCGGATGTTCCCCGATCAGGAGATCGCGACGCCATTCGTGGCTGGACCTGGCGACATGGTTGAAGATGCCCTGCGTCATGGTAGCGGCCTCATTGCCCGCACGCGCGGCGTAGATCCTTGCTCGAACCCGGTGGGCTGCCTCCGATCCGGGCTCCGCCAGAATGGTCAGCTCCACCAGATGACAAGCCATCCGGAGATCGCCCTCCGCTTCGAGTTCAGCAACGCGCTCAAGCACCCTGGTCACTCCGCCAGACAACGCAATCCATTCACAGGCTTGCTGGACCCGGGGCGCGGGGAGCAGGTTATCGGGCTCGCCATCCCACCATCCGCCATAGCGGCGCCAGACATTCCGCACCAGGAACTGGGGGTGGTCGTAGATGGGCTGTAGGTAAGGCTTGCCAGCCAGGTGTGCCGGCGGCGAGACGCGATGGATGATGTCATCCAGCGGCAGGCCCCGGTTCATCAGGGCGAGCGTCTGCCGTTCGATCGACTCCAGGTACTCGGCCGTGTCGAGCAGCGCCTCCTTGACCCGCGCCGCGCCGAAGATCGGCATGCCGTGACCGCAAATCATCACCTCGGGCTGGCATCCCGACATCTCGCGCAATGCAGTTGCCCACTCCTCGCAATAGCGCTGGACCTTCTGGGGATTGCCCGCATTGGGAACAGCCCAGATGAACAGGTCTCCAGGGAAAAGCCAACGGCGTTCCGGCACCCACGCCCAGACATGATCGTCCGTTTCGCCCCGGGCGTGCCGCAGTTCAAACGTCAGGTCTCCCATTTTCAACGTGAGCGCCCGGTCGAACGTCACGTCCGGATAGCGAAAGTCAGTGGGACCCTTTGCCGGGCCGAGCTGACGGCTGAACTGCCGCGCCTTGACGGCGTCGATCCAGCCTGCCGTCTTCCGGTATCGATCCAGGTGCTCGGGCAGCAGCGTGTGGGCGTATACGACGGGCGCGGCCCAGCCCTGCTGTGCCGCTTCCTCGTCGAAGCGGCGCGTGGCCCAGATGTGGTCGAGATGGTGCTGTGAGAATACGGCGGCAACCAGCGGGGTATGCGGGCGCCACTTGCGGACGGTTTCGTAAACACGATCCATGTCGCTGCGGGTACCGGCATCCAGCATCATGAGTCCCGCACCGGTATCGATCACGGTAATCGCCGCCACGCCCTTGAAATAGAGAAGACCGGGTGCGAGCTCCTGTGCACCAGGATACGTCCCGGTAACAGGATGGTCTGTCTCGAGCAGATCAACTTGGCCGTGCCAGTATTGCTCCGCGAGGGAAAGGAAATCAGTCTCGGTCATCTTGCGTGTCCAGGCTAGTCCGGTGGCTTGGGTCCTCGTACAGGCTTGCGTCATCAGTGCGCTTCCTGGCAAAGGGGATGAGGCGAAATCTAGCCGAGGTACCATGCGAGAAATGCCACCTGCGTGACAAATCGCACTGGTACTTACCCTTGGGGAAAACTGGACATGAAAGTATCTGCCAAGCCGCTTTCCATGCGGTCGTCGCCAGATATCAACAGCCTGGAGGTCTTGCCGGAGGAGTCCCTTCGCGCCTTGCGCCAAGTCGGCGTTCTGCGGCAGTGGAGGCGAGGGCAGGTCCTGCATTGGGCAGGCGATCACGCCGAATCGGTCCTCGCCGTGCAGAAGGGACTATTGCGGATCTGCAGTCATGACTCCGCCGGCAAGGAAAACATCCTGGCCTGGATTGAACCCGGCATGATCGGTGCACTGGCACCAGTGATTGCTCGCCAGCCTTTCAATTTCAACATCGTTGCCGATCGGCGTTGTTGCATAAATCCGGGGTCGGATGGGCTGACGTTTACGCACAACGACTGGAGCGCTGGCTCTGTTAACTTCTGACGAAGCGGCGTAGTGTCTTGGACTTTTTCCGGGACGATGCGCAAGGACAACCGACAGCAAGCCGAGCCCAAGGGGGTCTACCGCGTCAAGAACTGGGCGCAGTACAACAAGGGGCTGATAGCCCGAGGAGACGTGACGATGTGGGTCGAAGAGAGCTTG
>NZ_KB903183.1:0-21443 GCF_000379565.1 Cupriavidus sp. UYPR2.512
GGCAGCGGGAATTCATATAGGCGGCGAGCGTGCCTGACGCGTTTTGCGCCCCCTCCAGCGCCGATCCCGCGCTGCTTGAGTACGGCGACGGCATGCCGCCTGCACCGAGATCATCCAACAACCGTTGGATGTCTCCTGCAATCTGCGCCCGATTCGGGCCCCCATTTGATTGCCCGAAGCGGCACCGGTGATCATCAACATTTTCGGGATACAAGACTTTGTTGACCCCGCCATCAAGCAGTGAGTTGGCTGCGGCACTAGGGTCCGAACCATGCGCCGTCCCCACCACGCCGTTGAGTATCTTGTCAGGACTGAGAGTCAGCGCTCCTTTACCGACACTACCAAGGCCACTCCTCCCGTCTACGGCTTGGTCGCCCCATGTAAAAACTGCCGGAATGATACTCAAGAGAATCTCCTTACGTTGAAAAACGTTCTCGGACCCTATCCACTACGGATAATGTAGCTTACTCGCCGCCTGCCATCCGGACCCTGGCGATGCGAAAAGGTGTCGCGGTCTGCGCAATTGGAACCGTGGACCAGATCACACCAAGCAGCTGGCGTCTTCGCCTTCGCTATGCTTGTGTCCCATTCCGATCTGACACAGTCTACTCAGCCCCAATGGGACACGATCATCAAAAATCTATGATCCTCGGCGAAAGTAAGAAGAGTCGTTCCATATGGTCGCGATGGGCGTCGCGATAGCGGAACAGCGCGCCGATGAGCGGGATCTTCGAGAGACCTGGCACGCCCGTTTCACCGTTGGTCGATGAATCGGCACGATAACCGGCAATCAGAAGACTCTCTTCCTGCCCCACAAACGACTCGGTATTGATAGTGCTGGTCATTATCACCGGCAGGTCGTCAACCTTCTGGGAGGTGAACGTCCCATCCTCGATGTGAACGTTCAGCTTGATATCTGTCCTGCCGTTTTCCTCGACAACGAGCGGCAGCACGCGCAGCGACACGCCTGTTGACACGCTGTACAGATCGGCCGACGTGTAGCCGGATACTCGGACGAAGAAGCGCTTTTTCTGCGCCATCACGGCTTCGACGTTGTTGAGCGTCGCGACCTTTGGACTCGAGTCAATTTTCGCCAGATTTGTCTGCTGCAGCGCGTTAACGCGCTCTAGCAGATAACGTCCCGCGTTGCCGAGTACGGCTGTGAGCGACCCGCCGAGTGGCGCCGTGTTGATCACGGACGTGCCATCCGAGAGCGCCTGTGTGCCGAACATCGTCTTGCCATTGCCGGTCTGGATGTCGATTTTGCTGCTGTGCGCACGCCAGTCGACGCCGATCTGCTTGAGCGCGTTATCATCGATCTCGATGATGTGCGCCTCAATCTCAATCAGGCGCGGGCGCACGTCGAGCTTGTCGATCAGGGTCTGATACTGCGAGAGGCGTTGTGGTACGTCGCGAATCAGCACGGAGTTCGTGCGCGGATCGGCCTCGATAACGGGTAGCGTCTGGCTGCCGCTCATCGACGTGCCGCCGCCGCTACCGGGATTATCGGACGGCTCGATTGACTGCATGCCCGCTCCACCTCCCGCGACCATGCCGTTCCGCAATCCGCCGATGCCCGGTGCGACGCCGCCATTCGCGGCAATACCTGCCGGCAGTGGCGGATTCACGCCACCTTCGTAGCCTCCACCATCGGTGCGGCCCGTGACGTCCCGCATAGGTTGCACTCGGCGCATGGTTGCCTCGCGCGCTGCACGCTCCCCGGACTGCCCATAGCCGTCCGCGTCGTTGAGGCTGCGTTGATCGCGAGAATGGTACATGGCCGACAGCACGTTCGCGACACCGGACACCGTCACTGTCTTGCCGTCGATCTCAACGTTGTGATCAGCGGCCCACGCATGATGCAACTGGAACACGCGGATCATCGAGCCCGAGCGCTGTGCGGCGATGTCGTCGACACGGCGCAAGATCTCGGACACGAGTTGCACATACGCTTGCGGGCCGCTGACGAGCGCGCTCCCTTGGCTTTCGTTGTAAGTGATCGGAAAGCGCGAATTCTCGAGGTGCAGTTGCGAGAGCGCTGAGTGGAGATCAGCGGCGCTGGCATGATCGAGCTTGATAACGCGCCTCGTGACGGTGTTCTCGTCGCTAATCGAGAGCACACTGCCGTCGTGAAACCACACGAAGCCGAAGCTCGACGCGAGCATTTCGAGAAAGCGCTGCGGGGGCATGTCGAAGCGGCCGCTCACCCGGCCGTGCACGTCGTCGGATATGGTTGTGGGCACACCTTCTCCTGCCATGAAATCGCGCAACACGTCTTTCACATCCCGCCCTTCAGCGGTAACATGAACGACGGCGCTACGCCAGCGGATGTCCTCGGCTTCGGCGGGCGCCGCAAAAAGCGCAGATGACGCGAAGGCGAGAAACGAAGCCAGCCTGGCTGCAAGCATAAGCCATTTGTTCTTCATGAGTTCGAAGATGTCCAATATGGTCGAAGGATTGAGCGCTTGTCACGCAACGCGATCGGCCATGCCCGATGTATCTAATCGTGCGAAGTACAAATCTCGACGATTTAAACCATACACGCGCAGGAGTGTTGAGATTTAACATGGAGGCAAGCCCTTATTTACGGACCGCGCCGGCAAGCGCGCGCAATTGCTCACCGAACTCAGCTAGCACGAGCTGGTCGCGAACCTGATCGACAAAAATACCGACAAAAAGTGCGAGCATGATCACCGTGAGCGCGCCCTTCACTGGTTGACTGAGCGTCATCATCTCGAGCTTTTGCGCCGACTTCGCCACGAAGCCGAACGCGAAATCGATGAGCAGCAGCATCAGCATCATCGGCGCAGCGAGCTTGGCGGTGGTCTGCATCACTGAATCCGTCTGATGCAGCGCGAAACTCTCAAGCACGTTTGCAGGCACCGGTGTCGCGGCAGTCAGCGGCCACCAGTGATACGACTCGTAGAGCGCGCCGAGCAGGAACGTCATGCCACCAAAGGTCCAGAACGCGACGCTCGCTATCTGCGAGAGCAGCGTCCCTGTCGGAGTCGACTGATCATCGCGCAGCGGGTTAGTGACCTGCGCATTGTTGTAGCCGGTGAGTTCATCAACGTAGATGCCGGCCCCTTCCGCGACCCAGAACACCGTCGATGCCGCGAAGCCGAGCAGCAACCCAATGGCCCCCTCGCGCAGACCGATCACAACCAGCGCTGTGCCCGTCAGCGACGTGTAGAGCGATACGGGCTGCCCATAGGCGATGAACGAGCTGAACAGCACCACGATGCCATTGCGCATCACGCCTTGCAGAATGCCTTCCGCGGTGGGCGGAAATAGGTAGAGCGTCACGAATAGCCGCACTGAACATAGGCCAAGCACCGTCAGCGAGCGGATCAACATAGCTCCGAATTGCGGCAGCGTAGTAAGGGTTTCGGTCACTATGGATGGTTAATCCTATCTGAAATTCACGAGGTGCGGCGATTGGCGCAGACGCGCCAGCGCCGCTTCCTCGGTTTCCTCGTCGTCGCGATCCGCTACATGGCGCTCCAATGTTCGACTCAACTCGGTAATGCGCTCGTTGCACACATCGATGCGGCCGCAGTTTAGCGCCAGCGCGCGCGTGGCCGCCGCGAGCTCGTCGGCCTGACTCCGCAACGCCGTTTCGAACGATGCCAGTTCGCTTTCCATCTGCTGCAAACGCGCAGCGACTACGTCGGCATAGCGCATTGTTGCATTATGTTCGGCCAGTTGGAATGCGCCACCGCCCGTCATCATGTGAGCGACCCGGGCGTGTAAGCCGCGCAATTGCTCCCTTTCCGCTTGTGTGCGCCCGAGGCGCTCGTCGCGATGCGCGAGCGCCTCAGCATGCGCTTCACGCGCGCCGATGAGGCGTGCTTGCAGACGCCGTTCGAGCCGCTCGCGACGACCTCGTGTCAACTCAAGCGCGGCCACGCGTCGCTGCGTCGTTTCGCTGCTTTGTGTCATGCGTTTGTCAGCCGTTCGCTAGCTGAAAAAGCCGCGCCTCGATGTCCTGAGGGGCCGCCAGTTCGTCAGTGGCTTGGTTAAAGAAGGCGTGGATCGCATCGATCTTGCGGATGGCCTCGTCCGCAAGCGGATTGCCGCCTGGCTGATACTCACCGATCTGTAGCAGCATCTCGATCTCGCGATGCTTCG
The DNA here is from genome assembly GCF_000379565.1 of Cupriavidus sp. UYPR2.512. Classification (NCBI taxonomy): domain Bacteria; kingdom Pseudomonadati; phylum Pseudomonadota; class Betaproteobacteria; order Burkholderiales; family Burkholderiaceae; genus Cupriavidus; species Cupriavidus sp. UYPR2.512. The sequence continues at coordinate 4,132 of NZ_KB903183.1, forward strand.
CCAGCAACTCGCGCAGCCGAGTCGCCGCTCGCACGTAGTCTGGGGACATGACTTGGGGCATCACGCGCGAGAGACTCGCGAGCACGTCGATCGCGGGATACTGGTTTTTTGCGGCGATTTCGCGCGAAAGAATCATGTGCCCGTCGATGATCCCGCGCACTTCCTCGGCGATCGGATCGTTGCCCGATTCGTCCTCCGCGAGCACAGTGTAGATGGCCGTGATCGAGCCGCTCTTGCCCATACCGGCGCGTTCCAGAAGACGCGGCAACTCGGCGAAGGTCGACGGCGGAAAGCCACGCCGCACGGCCGGCTCGCCGGCGGAAAGCCCGATTTCGCGCTGCGCGCGCGCAAAGCGGGTCAGCGAATCCATCATCAGCAGCACACGCTGTCCGCGGTCGCGAAAGTGTTCTGCGATCGCGGTCGCTACATAGGCCGCTTTTGCACGCTCGATCGACGATCTATCCGACGTCGCGCACACGACAATGGATCGCGTTATGCCCTCTGGCCCGAGAATCAGTTCAACGAACTCTCGCACTTCGCGGCCCCGCTCGCCGATCAGCGCGATCACGGTCACGTCGCATTGCACGCCGCGCGCGAACATCCCGAGCAGCGTGCTCTTCCCGACGCCCGCCGGCGCGAAGATTCCCATACGTTGGCCTTCCCCAATCGTCATCATGCCGTCGACGACGCGTACCCCAGTGGCAAGCGGCGTCTCGATCATGCGTCGGCTCATTGGCGAAGGTGGGTTAGCGAAAATCGGGCGCTCGTCGAATGTGTCGAGCGGGCCGCGTCCATCCAGCGGCTCTCCAAGACAATCGATCACGCGACCGAGCAGCCCGTCGCCGACCCGCACCGTCATAGGCCGGCCCAGACCCACGACACGCGTAGAGCGCGAGATATCGACGAGGCGCGAGAACGGCGAAAGCAGCGCGACATCGCGCGTGAAGCCAATCACTTCCGCGTACTGAAGCAATTCGCCGTTGGCCGCGCGCAGCTCGCACAGCTCGCCGAGCGTCACGTCGAGACCGGCTACCTTGACCATCGTGCCGATGACATCGAGCACCTTTCCGGTCCGCGCGATACTCGCCGTCGAGAGAATTTCGTGTTCGATCGAATCCGCTAGCCGTTCCCCTTCCAACAGGAGGAAAAGTGCGTCGTCCGCTTCGTTGGCTTGGCTCATGGACGGCATGTCGGCCGCGAGTGGCAGCGTCATCGCTATTCCTCCCTTGCATCGGCGAGCGCTGCATCGTGGCGATCCGCTGCTTCGGCACACGGATCGAGCCTCAGTTTTGCGATTGTGCCCAACTCGCTCCCCGACTGCTTGACCGCCCGCGAGACCGCCAGCCGTATCGCTCGCATTTGCGTAGCGAGACTCGCGTCGATCACACCTAAATCCGACTCGCACAAACAACTGCGCGGCGCAAGCCGCTTGTCCGCGATGACGGACAGCGGAAATGGCCGACCCAGATCACGCCAGCGTGCTGATAACCTTTTGAACGCAACGCAAGCCTTGTCGTAATCGACTGGACTCACCGCGACGCGCAGCCAAGCAGCCTCCTCAACGATGCGGTCCACCGACGACAGCGCCCGCTCGAATAGCTTGTCGGCCTGCTCTACTTGAACGATCTGCTCGACGAGCAACGTCACGATGCTCGCGATCCGCTCGCGCATTTTCAATTGCACAAGACGCTGCCGATCGCCTGCATCCGCGAGCCGCTCGACCCACTCACTAAGGGCACGTTCTTCGCCATCACGGTGACCGCGCGTAGCGGCATTCTCGTATTCACAGCGCGCTGCCTGGAGGATCGTTTGAGCCTCTGCGTGTGCAGCGGAGATGATGGTAGCGGATTCGTCGCGTGCGGCGGCCATCGTGGCGTCCCGGTCTGCCGCGAGCTGCGCGTAGGCCGTATCGATTTCCATCAGCACGCCGAACGTGGCGCGCGGCACCACGTCCGAATGCGCGCCCACATGTGCGTTGCCCCGCATGCCACAGTGAGCAGTATGGGCGGAAGGCAGTAGGCGATCCGATCTCAACCAAATAGCCATCCCCACTCCGGAAGCAGTTCGGGAAGTTGGGCGAAAAGAAGCGCTGTCCCGCTGGCGTCGAGTTCACGCACGCTGGGGTTGAACCACGGCGGCGGTACGTCGCGCGGCAATGCGAGGCGCAGGAGCGGACAAGGGCGCGGAGTGCCTTCTTCATCAAGCCGCGCTCTGACTTGCCTCCCGACGGGTATCGCGGAATCTGACTCCCCTTGCATGTCATGCGCGATCAGTGCGTAGCCCTCATAGGCGAGCCTCTCCTCGTCAATCGTGTCAAGCGCCGGACGATGACCGAGCTCTATGACGGGCGAGCGGACATTTGCAGGCACTGGTTGGTCCATCGCATGCCCCATTGCCAGAGTCAATCGCTCGAGCGGCACGCCCACCCATTGCGCGATGCGACGGCGGCTCTGCTTGTCGATCAACCGGCGCACCTCCGTCCGGCGCAACAGCAGTGCGCGCATGCGCAGCACCCGCAGGCCGTCGTCGACAGGCAAAGCGTCGAGCACTTTCGGGTCCGGTGCACGCAGGCTGTTGAAGTCAGGCATGGCCACTTGCAACGCGCGCAGCAGCGCCAGCGAACAGATCGAAATGGTGCCGTTGTGCGCGCTCGCGAGCGCTTCGCGCAGTGCGTCGAATGAAGCGAATACAGCAGGGGGCGGCACATCGAGCGCCGGTGCCCACCACGACGGATGCGCCCAGCGCGCGGCCTCTCTTGCATTGCGCTCCCACGCGGCGAGCGCGGCAGCGAGACGCGCAACGGAAAAGGTCGTTGGCAAAGGCATCGAGGACGCCGCTGGCATGGCTGACTGGGCACCATGAATGCCGCCCATCATCCAGCTGACGACGGCTTCGTGCGCCACCACTTGCCAACGAACGCAATGATTCGCGCATGAATCCGTTGATAAAGCCGACCGGCTGGACCCTGCGCCGGAATGGCGCGCCGCAGCCACAGGAACAGGCTTGCCGCACTGCCTACGAACACCAGCGCCGCGGCAATCAGCGTCGGCAGCGGCGACGCGCGTATTGGCTCGCGCGCCGGCAGATCGACAGGGTCGGCGGCCACGGCGCTCACGCTGACCGCGTCGTAGTTCAAGCCTTCGACGCTGTGGACCACGAGCGCCTTGATCTGTGGCACAAGCGCGCTCGCGTCGGAATCGGGCCGGTACTTGATAAACACCGAGGCCGACGACGGCTTCATCTTCTGCGCAAGCGGATCATTGTTCGGAAGTACGATATGCACACGCGCGACGATCACGCCGTCGATCTTCGATAACGTCGCCGAGAGTTCCTGCGACAATCCATAAATAAAGCGAACACGCTCCTCCGTTGGCGTCGACACAAGGCCGTCCTTCTTGAAGAGGCTGCCGAGATCGTCGTAACGGCTATGCGGCAGCCCTTGTTCGCGCAGCATCTGCATCGCGTGAACTAGGTGCTTGTCGTCGACCTCGAGCGTCCAGGTCTTGCCATTGTCGATAGTGCTCTTCGATGCTTCGACGCCATGCTCCAGCAGCGCCAACACCATCTCATTCGCGTCCTGCTCGGTCAGATTTCGATAGAGCTCCTTGTGGCAGCCGGCGAGCATGATACAGCCGGCGAGCGCAACGAAGAGCGTGCGCAATATGGGTCGGGGGCTAGTCAGAGCTGCGGCGCTCCTCGCTTGCATGGCAACTCTCATGGGATGAAACATGGCCTATTGATTCTTCATCAACGTTTCGATTGACGACTTCGACGAGTTGACCACCCCCATCTTGGCCTCCATGTCAAGTTGCGTGCTGGCGAGCTCAAGCGTCGCCTTCATCGCAGCGGCGGTCATCTCCTGCATGGACATTCTTGTGGCATCGCTGGACAGCGCTATTACGTCGTCCACCGACTTTTGGATTGCCGCATCCTGCAAAGCCGCCATCTTCGCGATGACGTTGGTGCCCCCGTCGTCACCGTGATTGGGCGGCTCCATACGGGCGTTCTGCATCAACACTTTGAAGCGGTCGCCTGCCTGTTGCAGCGATGCGCCCGCCCCAATGTCGGCTGCTGGCGATGCCGCGATCTGGTAATTCGTGACAGAAAGTGCCATGGTTCTCTTGCCGTGTAGGATTTCAGACGACGCAGTAGCGCCACCCGGCACGCTTAGATGCGCAAGTAACCTTGCCGCGCGGCGGTCTCGCTTTGCTTATGCGCAGCCGGTGGCACTATCGCCGCCGGCTTTCTTGGCAGTTCGTCGTTTAGCGCAGTGATCGAGAACGGCACTTCAAAGGGGCCGCCATTTTCATACAAGCGAATCGCTTCGAGCAGCTCTTCATAGGCTTCAAGTGCGCGGACGAGCTGACGCGAGTCGCGGTCCGGATTCTGCGCAATAGCCGCGGTCGCCCATTGCTGCCAGCCGGCATCGCCCTTCATTGAAAGGCAGAAAGCAAGCAGCGCCTTCGCATATGAGAAATCCGGCGCCCCCTCGATTACGCGCGAGAACACATGGATCGCGTCGTCCCAGTGACCGCGCTGCATAGAGAGCGCGGCCTTCATCGTGTCGAGCTCGGCCATTCGGGGGCGCAGAAGACGCACTGCGTCGAGGGTCAACTCGATATCGTAAGGATCCGCCTCGAGCGTCGGAAAATTGTTGAGAAGCGCGCAGGATAGCGTGTTTATCAGACCGGCCACAATTGGCTGACTGCAGTTGAGGTAATCCGGCGTGGCGGCACTCATGGCTTGGAACTCCTACTGATGGACTTATCGAAGTAGCGCTGCTGCGTGAGCGCCGGTCACAGCCCAAGTGTGGCGCGCAGCGATACATCAGAATACCCCCTGGCGTAGAACGCGGCATGCGCAATACGAAGCCTGCGCGATCCACGCGAAGCATGAGCACGATAGGTCAGTCGCTTCGTTTATTCTGGGCGGGATTCGCATCGCCAACATCTAGTGGCGAGTGTCCGGCTACCGTCTGGCTTCCATAGTCAGCGGCATCGGGTGCGAGCCACTCGACAACCTCGACCGGAATGTCATGAGCGAAGACAAGACAGAACGGCCCACCAAAAAACGGCTGCGCGACACCCGTAAGGACGGCGAGACGTCGAAGAGCGCAGATCTCGTCGATGCGGCTACGATCGCTGCCGTCGTCGGCTTGCTCTCGTTCTCGACAGCAAGCTTAGGTGGGGCGTTGCACTCGATCGTAAGTATCGCGCTTGAGTTTGCGTCAGGCAACCACGATCAGCCACTCATGTTCGGCAAGCTGTTCGACCTCGGCACGCAAGCACTAATCGTGATCGCTCCGTGCGTAGGCGCCGCGGCGCTCGCTGCGGTGGCCGCGCTGTTTCCGCAAGTTGGCTTTCAGATCGCAACTAAGCCCGTCTTGCCCGACCTCAAACATGTGAGCCCCATCGACGGCGCAAAGCGGATTTTCTCGTGGCGCACTGTGATCGACCTCCTGAAGATGGTGATCAAGTCAACGATTATCGGCGCGGTCATGTGGTTCACGATCAAGCGGACTCTTCCGTTGATGGTCGGCTCGCTGTATCAACCGCTACCGGAATTGTCGAAGCTCTTCTGGTCTCTGCTGATTAAGCTCTTTGCGGTCGCGGCGGTCGTGTTCATCGTGATCGGCTTGGTAGACATGAAGGTGCAACGCGTGCTCTTTCTGCGCAAGCTGAAAATGTCGAAATACGAAGTCAAGCGCGAGCACAAGCAGATGGAGGGCGACCCAAAGATCAAGAAGGAGCGCAAGAAACTCGCACGGGAGCTCGCAACGTCGGCTGCGCCCACGCACCGCGTCGGCTTCGCAAATGCGCTCATTGTCAATCCCACGCACTATGCGGTTGCAATCCGCTATGCGCCGAGCGAACATCCGCTGCCGCTTGTGGTCGCACGCGGCGTGGACGAGAGTGCGGCGCAATTGCGGCGAATCGCGCGCGACTGGAACGTGCCGATCCTCGGCAACCCGCCGGTCGCACGCGCGCTCTACAAAGTAGGAATCGACGAGCCGATTCCGGAAGAATTGTTCGAAACTGTCGCCGCTATCCTGCGCTGGGTCGACGCAATTGGAGCACGGGTTGTCGAAGATCAGCAGAAACAAAACGACCACGAGAGCCGCAATGTTCAAAATGCTTAAGCCGCCCGCCGTCGGCGAAATCGGCATCGCGATACTCATGGTCGCGATCATCTCGCTGATGATTCTACCGCTGCCGCCCCTTCTAATCGACTTCCTGCTTGCCATCAACATCACGATCAGCGTGACGTTGCTGATGGTGACCATGTATGTACCGAACGTGGTGTCGCTCTCGGTATTTCCATCGCTGCTGCTATTTACCACGTTGTACCGGCTGTCGCTGAACATTGCGTCGACCAAATCGATTCTGCTGCACGCGGATGCTGGCAACATCATCGAAGGCTTCGGTGCGCTCGTGTTAGGCGGTAACCTAGTCGTCGGCATGGTGGTGTTTGTGATCATCACGACCGTACAGTTTGTCGTGATTGCAAAAGGCTCGGAACGCGTGGCGGAAGTCGGTGCGCGCTTCACGCTCGACGCTTTGCCCGGCAAGCAGATGAGCATCGACGCCGATCTGCGCGCCAATCTGATCACGCCCGAAGAAGCGCGCCGCAAACGCGCGACGCTTTCCGTCGAAAGTCAACTGCACGGGGGGATGGACGGCGCGATGAAGTTCGTCAAGGGCGATGCGGTGGCCGGTCTCATTATCACGCTGATCAACATCACTGCGGGGATCGGGGTGGGGATGGCGTATTTCGAGATGTCAGTGGGCCAAGCGGCGAACCGCTTTTCGATTCTGTCGGTCGGTGACGCGATGGTTTCCCAGATTCCATCGCTGCTTCTTTCGGTCGCCGCGGGTGTGGTGATCACCCGCGTTTCCGATGAACGCGACGCACGGCCGCTTTCGCTCGGCGAAGAGATCGGCCGCCAGCTCTCGGCAAGCGCTCGTCCGCTTTTCTTCGCGAGCCTGCTGCTCCTCGGCTTCGCTGTGGTTCCAGGCTTTCCGACTTCGCTGTTTCTGCTAATCGCAGGGATCGTCGCCCTCTGTGGCTACCGGCTCGGCAAGGGCACCCCGGAAGCGACCACTCACGCGGGCGAAACGGTCAACGCGATGCAGCGTGCAGGGTCTAAAGTCGAGACGCCTGCGATCCTAACGCGTGCTCCGCAGTTCACGTGCCCGCTCGGCGTACGCATTTCCCACGAACTTGTCGCGCGCCTTTCGACCGCCGCGCTGGACCGCTCATTTGAAGCGGAGCGCGCGCGTCTGCAAGAGTATCTCGGCTTACCGTTTCCCGGCATCACGATGTGGACATGCAACGAGTTGCCCGCCTCAAGCTGCGAACTGCTGATGCATGACGTTCCGTATTGCACGATCGAACTACCGCCCGGCAAGGTGATGCTGCCTGAGCCGACGCTCACCGATGGGTCCGCCCTGCTTTCCGCTGACGGCCGTGGAGAAGAGCGGCGCGGACTCGACGGCGGCCCTGGGCCAACGTGGTGGATCGACGAAAAGAGCTTGCCGTCGAAACAGCTGGCCTGGCGTCCGGAACAGGTAATCGCGCACGCCTCGGTGGCGATGCTGCGCAAGCACGCTTCGCTTTTTCTCGGTATTCAGGAAGTGCAGTGGATACTGGACCAGCTGAACGCTGAGTATCCGGGCTTGGTCGCGGAAGTGCAGAAGGTGCTGCCGCCGCAGCGCATCGCCGATGTACTGCGGCGGCTACTGGAGGAGCAGATCCCGATTCGCAACTTGCGCAGCATTCTGGAGAGCCTTGTTGTATGGGGTGCGAAGGAAAAGGACACTCTGATGCTGACCGAGTATGTGCGCGGTGATCTCGCTCGCTTTCTCGCACATCGCGCGGCGGGGGCCGGTCGCCAGCTTCCCGCGGTGCTATTCGATCTACCGGTGGAGCAGCATATCCGCCAGGCGATCAAGCAAACGCCAACTGGCAACTTCCTCGCGCTGCCGCCCGACGAAGTGGGCTCCCTACTTGACCGGATCCAGTCTTTCGTCGGCGATACGCCGCGTGACGACGTCGCGCTCGTTACTTCGATGGATATTCGGCGCTACGTGCGCCGCATGATCGAGGCGCGGCTCGGCTGGCTCGCGGTCTACTCGTATCAGGAACTTGGCGAGCATGTCGAACTGCGCCCGCTCGGGCGCGTCATGATCTAGTATCACGTAGGGTTACGGACACCTGCACCATGACGATCCTCGAACCACGTCTGCTGCGGATCATCTCGTCCGATACCGACCAGCGTCTCGCAGCCAGCCCGCCGCGGGCCCGGCGTTTTGATTACGCGGCGCTCGCGCGCCGCACGCGCTCCCTGCGACCCGCGGTCTCGGTCGACGACGAGACGGCCGTTGTACAAACGGACTCTACCCCTCGAAACGCGACGAGCGGCCCGGACGCAATTCGCGTCGAGGACAATCAAGCCAACAATTCAAGCGCTATCACTGAAGCCTATGCCGCCGTGGAAGGCACTCGCGCATCGGGAGGCACGATTGCCGCGCCCGAGGCGTTGCTACAGCACCTTCCCTCCGCGAGGAGGCCCGCCGTCGGCGCCCTCTTTCACGCTCAAGGAAATTTTCAAATACTCGCTTGCTTTCTCGCGCGGGAAGTCGCGGCTTTCTGCGGCGACCCCTCGATCAACGAGGCTGGAAACTGGGAGGCGTGCATTCCGCTCCACGAGCACATCCTCCCGGATACGACGCTATATCTCACATTTTCGCGTTTCCGGGTATCGCTTCGGTTCGACACCCGGGCCATCGAGACAAGTCAGTTACTCTACGACCACAGTACGATGCTCGAATGCGAGCTGGCTTCGCTGCTGAACGCGTGGGGGACGCCTCGCGACATCGAGTTGATAGTGTGGTGAGCCAGTCGTCCATTGATTATTCTGCCCGACGCAGGCCGCACCTTTTAAGCAACACTGCATGACTAATCCGACAGCCGAAATGCAACGGGTGATGGTTTCCGCCGGAAAATTAGGAAAGCAGGCTGCCGATGCCTCCAAACACTGCGGCACTGTGCAGACACCTAGCAAGGTAACCGTACATGACGCACTGCAGCTTAGCGCCGTGCCGCCGCTTGCGGCCCGTGTGGCGCGGCTCCTATGCCATGCGGGCACTGCGAAACGCCTTCAGCAAGACGCCGCTATCGTCGAATGGCAAGCGACGCTCGAGGCCGCGACTGGTGGCCTAACCGCACCCTTCGAGCGGCCGGGCGTGCTTGAGCTCACGCATCCGGCCGGCGAGATTCGCGCGATATTCGATCTCACGGTCTACCCCGTACTCGACTTCGTGACGCTACCCGACGGGTTCTGCGCGCCCGTGCCCGACGACACCGCTTGTGCGTTGCGTATAGCGACCGCCGGTGTGCTACTCGAACCGCTGCTCCAGCGGCTCGCGACGCTCGGCCTTCGCGACACGCATATTACCCAACTCGCACGCGGCGTGGCGTGTGAGCCTGATCAGCGCGATTACGCAGCCTTCGACGCAACCTTCTCGCTCGACGGGAGACGCCATCGTGTGCGCGTGCTGCTTGCGGCGTCCGTGGTCGAGGCGATCGAAACGTTGCACGCCCTGTGCCCGGGCCGTTCCGGCGCGGCCGTTCCAAGGCATCACGGTTCCTCCCTCTCACAGAATGCGGCGCCGTTTGGCGACTGCGTCCTGCCAGGGCGTGTGATACTCGGCTCACGGCGCCTGCCCGTAGAGACACTGCGAGCGCTTGCACCCGGCGACGTCCTGTTGCGTTCGCTCCCGGGACATCTGCGCGCAGTGCTGCATGCACACAATAGTTCGGCAGCAGAGGGGCCCTCCGTCACCGGCGGCCCGGACGGCCGCGTCACGGATCTCGCGCAGCCACCGAGCGCTACCGTGGCCTGGGGCTCTCCAGGGCTGATGCGCATTCACGCGCAAGTCAACATCGAATGCCGCAAGCTTATACTCACGAAGGAGCCGATCATGACCAACCAGCTGGATTCGATTCAACCGGATGATTTTCTCGCGCCCGATCAACAATCGAAGCCAATCGACATCGGCAAGTTGGAGCTGCCGGTCCAATTCGAACTCGACACAGTCGCGTTGCCGTTTTCACAGCTGTGCGCGCTGGGCCCCGGCTACGTGCTCGAACTGCCCAAGCCGGTTGCCTCAGCACAGCTCAAGCTTGTCACGCATGGCCAGACCATCGGCTTTGGCGAACTCGTCACCGTCGGCGATCACCTTGGCATCCGGATTCTCCGCATGGCGCACGGCGATGATCCAGTTCGGTGACATCGCCGGACTGCTGATCATCATCGTTGCGATCAGCCTCGCCCCTTTCGTCGCGATGGTCGTCACCTCGTACGCGAAGATCGTCATCGTTCTCGGCCTCCTGCGCAATGCGCTAGGCGTACAGCAGGTTCCGCCCAATATGGTGCTTAACGGAGTCGCAATTCTCGTGTCGCTTTACGTTATGGCGCCGGTCGGCATGCAGGCCATGCAGTCGATGCAGGGTCAGTTGATAGCCGGGCAACCGACCCAGACACTGATCCAGGTCTTCAGCGCCGCGCGCGAGCCGCTGCGCACCTTTCTGAAAAAGCATACAAACGAACGCGAAAAGCGCTTCTTCATCCACTCGGCGAATATTGTATGGCCCAAAGACGCTGCGTCGAGCCTGGATGAAAATGACCTCATCGTCCTTGCGCCCTCTTTCACGCTGACCGAGTTGACCGACGCATTCAAGATCGGCTTTCTGTTGTTCATCTGCTTCATCGTGATCGACCTGATCATTGCCAACGTGCTACTCGCGATGGGCCTGAACCAGGTAACGCCGACCAACGTCGCCATTCCGTTCAAACTGTTGCTGTTCGTCGTGATGGACGGCTGGTCTACGCTAATCCACGGACTTGTGATGACCTATCGCTAGCGGTGCCCCGGCACGGGAAAAAAACATGGATATCGACACGTTCGTTCGTTTCACAACTCAGGGCATGCTGTTGTGCATGTACATCTCGTTGCCGATCGTTATCGTGGCCGCGCTCGTCGGACTCGGCGTGTCGTTCCTGCAGGCGATCACATCAATGCAGGACCAAACACTTTCACATGGCGTAAAGCTCATTGCGGTGACGGTAACAATCGTTATGGCAGCGCCGTTATCAGCCGCTGCGCTGCTGAACTTCGCGAACGAAATCATGCACACGGCGGTGCCGCAATGATGCGCATCGGCACATCGACACCTACGGTCGCGGTGCAGGCTAATATGGCTAAAGAGAGCTCCAGTCAAGTTGCCGTCGCACGCTTCGCGGTGCTGTATCGCGGCACAATTACGTTTAGCTACGCACGCACGCAAGAGGCCTCAACACGCGGTTCGCTACTCGCGCGCAAGCTCGCGGCGCTCAACGAGCGCAAGCGCCATGTGTTACGTCGCGCGGGGAGACGGTGGCCCATCGTTATAACGGACAACGATGCGAACGAGTCTGCGTCGGATGGCGTCGGTATCGACCGCGCCACACGTGATGGCGGTGAACGTGGCAGCGGGGGGCAGCAACATGATGGCCGCGACGGTGATGAGCGGTCGCCGCGTGCAGAACTCCACATGCGCAGCGAAAAGAAAGGTATTACGCCCCCCGCACGTGGCGTGTTGCACAAATGCCTCGCCGCGCAAGCGCTTGGTGCTGGTCTTTCGGAGACCCTGCCGCGCCTATGGTGCGAGGCGCTGCTTGCCCTGCGCGACGAAGCGTCCGCGTATCCCGGCGCCCTGATCGATAGTCGAATACACGAACTTTTTTTTGAGCTTATGGTGATACAGCAACAAAGGGACGCACCCGCTGGGGCCAGCATGAGCGCTTGGCGGCAGCGTCTGATCATAGCATCCGCGGCGCGGCAAACAGTGTCGAGCGGGGCGCCTGCAAAAGACGAAGGATCATCGGGAAGCCTCTGCCGCGCTGAACGCCTAAATCTGCTCATGCCGCTCCTTCTGCTGATGTACAGCAAGCCCTTCACCCCCTCGTTGCGCGCTCACGCAATGAACGTGCGCACTTTACAGCGCGCAGCCAACCCATGACTTCGCCTACGAAATGCCACATATCGCGCGCCAGTTTCGGTTTTCCTGTATCCGCTTCGCATCGCGAGCCCAAGCGACCATCGGCGACTGCTAGGATATCAAAATGTGCAGGCGCGCACGGTACATTCTTCCAACTGGTTGTATGAGCCCGCGTCGCTGTCGGGTGATGCCGGTCACGGCAGTGGAGGACAACGCGCCCGCCAAGCACGAAAGCAGCGACGCAAATAATGGTAACCACGGCCATCAGGTAGCGGATACCGCGCCACAGCGAAGATGTACCGGGCGCAGCGGGCGGCCAAGCGTGTGCTTCCCTTCGAGGAAGTTCTCATGACCCGGCCTCTGTCGGGGCCTTCCGCCCGCGAAAACAACGTCCTTCTGCCACAATCATGAGGCCAATAGATGACGGAAGCATCAAGCCTATACGCACCACTCGAAACCTGTGCCGCCGCCTTCAACGATCTACAACAGGCGCTCACCGATCCTGATGGCGGACCGCGCATAGCTGCGATTCGCGTTGCCCTGGAAGCGGCCGCACAGAACGTGAGCGAAGCGCGCAGCGCGACGGCGGTCGAGCGCGACGAACTCGCGACGCTCTATCGCGGCCTGCTCGCTGCGGGCCGCATCGTCGATGACCTCGCGGAAAACGCGGCGCGTCGTAAGCACGCCACCGGCGGCGAACACGCCGGGCACGAGGCTGGTCCGGTGTAGATGCGGCAGGACATCACAACGGGCGGCATTTTCTTATTAACTTCAATTAGGAGGTCCTATGACTGCACTAGGAACAGCAGGTTCAATCGTCGGAGCTGCCAGCGAAGCCAGCGCGGCAGCGCTCGCTTCCGCGAAGGCAACAATGCTGATGTCGCTGACGGGTGCGCTGGCGAATACCATGAAAACCGCGGGTCAAACGATCCAGGGTGCTACAGGGCACTAAGCGAACGATCGGTACGGTCGGTCGCGGACGGGCGACGCCGGGCCGGCACGTACCGTTGTCCTATCGGCTCGCGGCTCACCATACGCGCCGGCTACTTACGTGGCCGGCTTGCCTTTCCCGAGTTGCGCAGGCCCTTATTTGGACACCAACGAAAGTTCAAAGCGTTATGCGGCGCTCGTGCGCGACCTGTGCGCAGCCGTCGGTTTTGCAGACGCTGAGTACGTGCTGCGTACACGTTCGATCGAGGTCGAAGGCTTCGACGTGCGCCTCGAACACTTTCAGAACGATCTGGACGCACTTTACGTCAATTTTCATTTCGGCACAGTGACAGCCGGCCGCACGCTCGTCGTGTTTCGACTGATGTTAGAGGCGAACCTACTGATCTACGCGCAGGATCAGGCGCAACTCGGGCTCGACACGGATACCGGTGGAATCGTACTCGTTCTGCGCCTGCCTATGACCTATGAAGTCGATGGCGCTGCGCTCGCCGACCTCCTTGCGCACTACGCCGAACACGGGCGCTACTGGCGCAAGAGCATCATCGAATCGACTGATGAGATGTTCGAGGGGATCGTGGCTGGAGAATTCACATGGCTACGCTCGTAAAAAGCGACACACTCAGTCGATCACGGCTCATACATACTGCAGCTCATGTCGCTTCGCGTATGACGTGGCCCATGTGCTTGATTAGTTCGACGAATGCTGCCGATTCTGCAAGCATCGTGTTGACCGCGTCGGTATCGGCTGCCTCATAGTCAACGCGCCGCTCTTCGGTAAGGCCTGCCACCGGGGCCGACGCTGACGTTTTCGCCCATGACGACGCGTCACCATGACCGTTGCGCGCGGCGCTTGGCGGGGTCAGTCCTGCGGATAATTCGGGCGGCACCAACAGCCTCAAGTTGCGCGACGGACGGACCGCTAAGGGACGATTCGGCACGGGAATGTCGATAAGGCCTGCGATCACGCCAGGCAACCTGATGCGCATCGGTACGGTCACTGCGGACTCGGACACGGTCTGCGGCCTCGAACCGTTGTTTATGCTGCCTATGTTGCTTGTACTTGCCACAGGCAATGCGACGATGACTGAGTTGCTCATACGAGGACTCCTGGATTTGGCGCGGCAACCCACCTGTGCCGCTGTATCTTACATGGTAGCGCTCGTGTCCAAGTTATGCATGTGCCTCGCGAAACACGGGCAGACAGCACGAAGCTTGTGGCGCAACGCAAGCAATATGCAGTACGCACATTCGCTTACGCAGTTGCGCCTACGGGGTGATGGCTACGCGTTTGCGCTAGGCCGCTGACAATAAGCTTGTCTTCCACGCGTGAATCCGTAATGTCTGAATTCCGCTTTCCCGCCCTGATCGAATCCGACGACCTGCTGATGCGCCCGCCCGAAGTGGGCGACGCACACATGCTCTTCAACGAAATGCTCGGCGATCCTACTACCACGCGCGATCTGAGCTTCAAACGTCATACGCAGCTTGATGAGACGCTCGCGTTCATCGAAGAGTCGGCGGCAGGCTGGCGTAGTGGAACGCTGATACGATGGGTTCTGGAGCTCCGCGCGAGCGGTCGACTCACAGGCCTGATCGAGTTGCAACCCCATCCGCCGCGCGTCGAGGTCGGTTTCATTATCACCAGACGAGATGGCGCGCGGCGCCTGCGTGCCCCTCTCTATGCGCTACGCAAGCTGCTCCAGTGGACGCTCGCGCAGCCGCCAATTCTGCGCATCTATGCACACTGCGCTGTCGACGGTGACGCGCACAGCGCCATGGAAAGGCTCGGCTTCACGTTCGAAGGAAGGTTGACCAATTTCGAATGCCGGCCGAATCTCGGGCTGCCCGCTGCCGACAGCTACCTTTACGCGATGACGCGTTCACTGGACACACCGAAATACACTCCAGCGACGCTCTGGCTCCTTGAACACATGGCGCTCGACTATTGATAGGCGCTGCGGCTTAGGGAGGCGCAACAATGCCAAATTATGCGTCGCTCAAAGAGTACAGACTTGGTAGAGTTAGAATCGTGCTAGCCACGATGCTGCTGGCCCCTATGCGCCGCCGTTCATATTCGCCTCGCTCAACATGCCTTCAGAATCCCCTCAGCCACACTCGTCGCTCCACCCGCGCCGCTGTCTAAATTCTTGGCGCGCCACCTTTCAACGCATACATACGACAACGCCGTTTTCCAATCGGTCGCAAAGTCGAATACGCCAGATTTGTGTTTGGCTGAATTCAACATACGTCCGCTTGATGAGCGAACCAACGCGCTTGGCTGACCATAGCTCGGTATCAAAGCCATGCGCAGTTTTGGCCTTACGGCAAAGGCCGCGCCATTCGGTCAATTGCTGCGGCTCGAGTTCGGCTGGACGGCCCCTAGCACACAGCCCATCGCGCACAACTCCGCTTTCATCGAGCGGAGCTTTCGACTACACACCGTTTGTTGGCTTCTCAGCCAACAGCATCCAACCAGATCGCAAGCTCTTCGCCGTTGCATCGTCTAACAAACTAGACTGCCACAGCGCGTATCTCTAATCAACCCGCTAGCAGTCAAAACACGTCAGCCACCCGTTCTCATAAATCTCATTAACTTCTTTCCGCCTACATCAAGCGCGCGCGCGCATCAAGGAGAAACGACGCATGTTTCTTACGCTTTACTTTCCACTGGCAGCGTCGTTGTCCGTGAAGGATCAGCCGGACGACTTTCTCAACAAAGTCCGCGACGGTAATCTGCATTCCGCAGCCGCGCAGGCGAGCCGCTGGCTGGACATCTCGGGCCCCGCCGTGTCAGTCGAACTGCTGCGGCTGCACGCCGACATGCAGATGACGCTCGGCATCTGCGACGAGGCCGAGGAACACTATCGCCGTACGCAGAAAGCGATGCGCTCGCCGCGCCATGCGATCCGCGCGGCGTCGTGCCGAAACGCGGCCTGGCAAGCATTGTTTCGTCATCGGCTGGCGATGGCGCTGTCATGCTTCTCGCGGCTCGTCGACGAGCCGGAAATCGATGCGGGGCAGCAGGTCGAAGCGCGGCTTGGCATCGTCGGCACGCTGCACCAGCTCGGCCAATTGCGCCATTCGAGCGACGCGCTCGATGAACTCGCGGCCGCTACTTCGGACCCGTCGCTCGGTCACTGGTGCGAGATCGTCGCCACCTTGCGCTATGACATCGCTGTGCAGCGTGAATTACGCAGCGCGACGCAGTTCAGCGATCACGCGTACTGGCGGTCGGGTCTCGGCGATCATACGGTGCGCAGCGTGGGTGTTGCCGGCGGATTCGTGATGAAATCGGCGGGCGACGAGGCCGATCTTCACGAAGTAGTAGCATTGAATGTGCGTGCGCCGCTGTTACGTCAACGTGTCGAACATTTGCGGCATCTGCGCGCGATAGCGCGTGGCGAACGCGCAGCGCTCGACGGCATTACAGCACACCTAAACTGGGCACAGCACCACGGTTTCGGTGATTATCTGCGCACCACACGGCTCGAAGTCGTGCTTGCCGCGATCGCGTCCGAAGCGCCGCAGTTGGCCGAGATGATGCTTGAACCGCTGCATCGGATCGAGCATTCTGCGTCGGCTGGGCATCGGCAGATCGAGTACCTGTATGCGGTAGCGAAAACGCATCAGGAGCTCGGACGTAACCGAGAAGCCATGTTGTATTTCAGCCGTTACGCGCTGATCGTCGCGCAGTCCCTTCGCGACGATTCGCAGGCGCTCGTGTCATACGCGGGCAAGGCCGCACGGCAGGCGCCGCAACTCGACGATGTCGCCGCGCGCCTGCCGGCGCGTTACCGGCGCGCGTATCGGTACTTGCAGGAAAATCTAAGTAGGCGCGATCTTTCGGTGCGCGAGGTGGCGACGGAAATCGACGTGACCGAGCGCGCGTTGCAAAGCGCGTTCAAGAATTCGCTCGGCCTTTCGCCGACCGAGCTGATTCGGCAACTGCGGATGGAGCGCATCCGCGCGGATCTTCTCGACGATTCTTTCAGCAGCGACCGCACGGTGTTGGGCGCGGCCAAGAAATGGGGCGTGGAGAGTCGTTCGACGCTCGTGAGCGGTTATCGCGAGCAGTTTCACGAGGCGCCCTCAGACACGCTGAAGCGGTAATGCGTGTTGGAGCGCAGAAAGAGTAATCGTCTTACGAAGCTAAAATAGCTTATGCGGACGCCTCCCGGATAGCATGACGGAGAAGACAAGTGCAGGCGGCACGCCTATGAGATGAAGTCAAATCTGGTGTACGAAGGTTGATCGTGGCCGGTCGTCAGGCAGCGAGTTTCTGCTGATCCGGCGGATTGTCTTGCGCCGGCGCACCGTCC